>JAPORL010000009.1 GCA_026712605.1 Pseudobdellovibrionaceae bacterium
GATCAAGATACTTAAAAAGAATACAAAAAGATAAAACTTTCATAAAATAAAGCCCTTAAGTATTATTAACTTCCCCAAAAAACTAAAAAATTATTGAAAAGCTAAAAAATTTATTATAAGATCAGTGTATAAAAAGGAGTTATTATGGCTCGTGTTACTGTAGAAGATTCTTTAGAAAAAGTGAATAATCGTTTTGAATTGGCTGTTATTGTTTCTAAAAGAGTTAAACAAATTTTAAAAGGCTCTAGCCCTCTTGTTCGCTCTAAAAATAAACCTATAGTTACTGCTCTAAGAGAGGTGGCTGAGGGAAAAGTTTATTTTGACTATGACAAGCCTCTATCTTCTTGATGCTCTAAGGGGTTTTTAAGTGTCATTTATAAAAAAAGTCCCTGATATTTCTCAGGAAAATATAGACTATAAATTTCCTATTGATTTAGTCGGTCTTCAAGATCTAAGACTTCCTGTGCGTTTAACGGATAAGCTTAGTGTTTTAGCTAAAATAACTCTTTTAGTTTCTTTGGATAATAAAGATCAAAGAGGGATACATATGTCCCGACTTTATCTCACACTTTTTGAAGAATTTTCTAAAAAAATTGTTAACTTTTCCAGTTTGAAAACAGCTTTACAAAAAGCTATTAAAAGTCAAAAGGGAGATTCTAGCTCAGGACAAATTAAACTGTCGGCGGATTGGCCAGTTATTAGAAAAGCTCTTAAAAGCTCTATAAAAGGATGGAGAAACTATCCTATCTATTTTCAAGTTGATTACTCTAAAAATAAAAGCTCTTTTAAATATATGGCAGGAGGAGAAGTGCTTTATTCCTCTACTTGCCCTTGTTCAACTTCTTTATCAGCTCAAATTATAAAACAGGATTTTGAAAAGAAATTTTCAAATTCAAAAACATTTAATAAAAAAGAAGTTTTAAGCTATTTAAGTGATAAAAGTTTTTTAACAGCGACTCCGCATGCCCAAAAAAGCTCTGCCTTTTTTAAATTACAGCTTAAAGAATCTAGTAAGAATAGATTTTCTTTTTTAAAACTAATTGATGACATAGAAAAAAGCTTAGGAACAGCTGTTCAAACAGCCGTTAAAAGAGAAGATGAAGCAGAATTTGCAAAAAGAAATGCTCAAAACCTCATGTTTTGTGAAGATGCCGTCCGTCGTTTAGCTATGCTTTTTAATGATAAAAAAGATATTTCAGATTTTTTAGTTCGTGTTCAACATTATGAAAGCCTACATCCCTTTACTGTAGAAAGCTCAATTTCTAAGGGAGTTAAAGGAGGCTTGAAAGCTTAAAAGCTGTATCCTTTCTTTTTTATCAATTCGTAATTTTCCGTTTCTTGTAGAATTTTAAATTTTGTATATAAAAAACATAAAGCTTTAAAAACTCATATATGCCTTTTGCCAAAAAGTAAATTTTCTATTGAGGTTTTTTAATATTTTTTTGTAATTTATTCATAAATATTAGAAGGGGAGTGGCAACATAAATAGAGGAGTAAGTTCCAATCACAATACCTATACTCAAAGTAAAGGCAAAGTCTTTTATAACACCATCTGCAAAAATATACATAGTTAAAACGGCTAATAAAGTTGTAATAGATGTCAATAAAGTTCTAGATAAAACTTCGTTTAGAGATTGGTTGCAAATATCATAAAAAGATTTTTTATTTCCTATGATTTGATAGTTTTCACGAATTCTGTCAAAAGTGACAATCGTGTCGTTAAGAGAGTAACCAATAATTGCTAGAATAGCGGCTAAAGTTTGTACATTGACCTCTAATTTAAAAATAGAAAAAAGGCTCATGGTTATCATGGCATCATGGAATAAACAAAAAACAGCGGAGGGAGCATATCTAATGTCAAACCTTAAACCTAAATAGATCAGTATCATTAAAAGGCTATATATAAGGGATAAGATTCCGTTTTGCCTTAACTCCTTTCCAATTTGAGGACCTACAGAATCAATTTTTCTAATTTCAAAACCTTCTTTTATAAAATTGTTTTTTAAAGTGTTGGTGAGATCTTCCAATTTTTTGTTATTGTCTTCTTCATTTTTACTAACTTCTACCCGTATTAAGAATTCTTTATCTGTTCCAAATTTTTGCACAGAGGAATTTGTAATTCCTGCTGTAGTTAAGGCTTGTCTGATATCTCCTACCGGTACTGTCTTTTCAAAACGAACTTGCAGTTCATTTCCACCTGAAAAATCAATCCCATATTTAAATCCTAATAGCAGAATACTAACTAAAGCTAAAAAAGACAAAATCACAGATAAAGGACTGAGAAATTTAGAGAGTTTTAAAAAGTTTATTTGTTTATTTCTAATCAAAAATTTTCCTTTTTTATATTTTTTTCCAATTAAATCTAACAATTAAGAAATCCATAAAAGTTCGTGATAAAAAGACAGCAGTCCAAAGAGAGCTCAAGATGCCACAAAATAAAGTAACAGCAAAGCCTTTAACCGGACCTGAGCTAAAATAAATTAAAACAAAACACACAATAGCTGTTGTAATATTGGCATCTAAAATAGCAGAGAAAGCATTTCCAAAACCATCTCGGATAGCCAGTTTTAAACTAGCTCCTTTTCGTAATTCTTCTTTAATTCTTTCAAATATAATGACATTAGCGTCAACAGCCATTCCAATAGTTAGAATAATTCCTGCAACACCGGGCAGGGTTAAAGTGGCAGAAAGAGAAGACATAAGAGCCAATAAAAAATACATATTGGCTACTAGGGAAAAATTGGCTATAACTCCTAAGCTTCTATAATAAATAAACATAAATAAAATGACTAAAAGTAAACCGATAATTCCAGCTTTTTTTCCTTTATCAATGGAATCTTGACCTAAGGTAGGGCCTACTGTTTTTTCTTCAAGTTGTTTGAGATGAGCTGGTAAGGCTCCCGCTCTTAAACTGGTAGCAATCATATTGGCTTCATCCAGCATTTTATCGTAATTTCCGGTTCCTAAAGAAATTTGTCCTCTATCAGAGATTCGAGATTGAATGACAGGAGCAGATTTTAAAACATTATCTAAAATGACAGCCAATTGTTTTCCAATTGATTTTCCGGTTAAATCGGAGAATATTTTTCGTCCTTCTGGCTGAAATCTAAAAGAGACTAAGGGGTTGTTTGTATCAGGATCAAAGGCAACAGAAGCATCTTCTAGCAGTCCTCCTTGTACACTTTGACTCATATCTAAAAGATAGGGGATCTTGCCTGCCTTTATAGTTAAGGCGCTAGGAGCCTTTTCAAAAACAACTCGGGAGTTTTCAGGAAGTTTTTCTTTCAGATCTATGTTAATTTTTTTAACATATTCTCTATAAGTCATAGAGCTATTTTCTAGAGAGTAATTGCCTTCTACTTCTAAGGCTTGAATAAGCGGTTGGAGTTTTTCAGGAGGGAAATCTGTATTTACAATAGCCAGTTCTAATCGGGCTGTTTTTTGAATGAGCTCTTTAGCTCTTTTAGAGTCTTCTATACCGGGAAGCTGAACTAAAATTCTATCTTCTCCTTGAGCACTGATAAGAGGCTCACTGACACCAAATTCATCAATACGATTTCTAATGACCTCTATAGATTGCTTGATAGCTTGTTCTTTTAATGTGTTTACGCGGGTTTCATAATAGCTCAGTTTTATTGAATTGGATTTACTTTCTAAAATTTGCAAATTAGAGGAGAAATCAGATTTTTTAATCCACTCTTCAGCTTGGTTTTTATCGCTTTCTGTTTTGAACTGGAGGCTTATAAAAAAAGGTTTTTTTATATTAGTAGATGTTTCAAGCTCTATATCTTCTTTTTTAAGCTCAGCTTTTATATCAACAGCTTGACGACTTAACCTTTCTTGAATGATTTCATCTACATCTGCTGATAAGACCAAGTGCAATCCACCTTGAATGTCTAAACCATAAACTAATTTATTTTTGGAAGGCCACCAAGGTAAATTTTCTAAAGATATAAAATTGGGAACAAGATAGATTA
>JAPORL010000043.1 GCA_026712605.1 Pseudobdellovibrionaceae bacterium
GATAAATTAATATCGGTAAAACCAAAAAAATACCAACTAAAATCAAAGGGTTATTTCTCATAATATCACTTAAAGAAAACAGAGACTGAGTTAAAATAGGAAGACTTTTATCACCATACATTATAGAAAATCTAGGAACAATAAATACTATTAAGCCTGTAACAAGCAACATTCCTATGAAAAAAACAACAACAGGATAAATCATAGCTGATTTTATTTTTGATTTTGTTTTATACGATTTTTCCATATAATTTGCCAAATCCTTTAACACTTCATCAAAAGAACCTGTCTTTTCAGCGCAACTAATCATATTAATATAAAAATCACTAAAAATATCTGGTCTTTGTTTTAAACATTGTGAAAAAGATTTTCCTGCTTGTAGTTGTTTTATCATTTTCAATAAAATACTTTTTAAATGAACAGAGTTAGTAGTTTCTCTACATATTTCAATAGATTGAATAAGTGACACTCCTGCCCCTAAAAGAAAAGAAAGCTGTCTAGTAAAAAAGAGAACTTCAATTTCTTTTATTTTTGATTTTACAAATTTCCTTTGAACTAACTTTTGCTTAAGAGATACGATTTCAAGTTTTTTTGATTTTAAATAAAGTTTAGCTTTATGTAAATTTTCTGATTTAACCTCTCCACTTAAGGCTTTTCCATTGGGTTCAACAGCATCATATATAAAAACTGGCATATAAAATCCTTTTTTTAAGAAGCTAATTTTTTCTTCTTCAATAACTGATAAAGCTCTTCTTTTTCAGAACTCACAAAGAAAGCTTCCTTTGATTCAATCACTCCTTCTTGAATGAGACTTAATAAACTGCTATTCATGGTACACATTCCGTCATTAAAATTAGTTTGTATCACTGAATACAGTTGAAAAATTTTACCCTCTCTAATCAAATTTCTAATAGCTGAGTTAGCAAACATAATTTCTGTTGCTACTCTTCGCCCCCCTACTTTAGTCTTCAAAAGTCTTTGTGAAATAACCGCTTGAAGTACTGTGCTTAATTGATTACAAATTACAGTTCTTTCATTACTAGGAAAGGAGCTGAGAACTCTATCTATTGTCTTTGCCGCTGAGTTTGTATGCAAAGTAGAAAAAACCAAATGTCCTGTTTCAGCTAACTTTAAAGCGAGCTCTACAGTTTCAGAATCTCTCATCTCACCTATAAAACAAATATCAGGATCTATCCTTAAGGCGTTTTTCATTCCATCTGCAAAAGATTTACAATCCACACCAACTTCTCTTTGATTTACAATACATTTTTTATGAGTGTGAACAATCTCTATGGGATCTTCTAGAGTTAATATATGTCCCCGACGGGATTCATTAATAGCATCTAGAATTGCCGATAGGGTTGTACTTTTACCAGAACCTGTTGGACCTGTAATTAAAACTAAACCAAAAGGATAGTGAATAGTATTTTCAATAGAGGCAGGCAAGTTTAAATTCTTAATAGCCGGTGGAGTCGAATAAAGCACTCTAAAAGTTCCCGCAACCGTTGCTTTTTGATGAAATAAAGTTCCTCTAAATCGTGTTAATCCTTTAATAAAGAAAGAAAAATCTAAATTTTTTTCAGCTTCAAACTTAGCTTTTTGCTCATCAGAGATTAAAGAATAACACATAGATTTGGTTTGTTCTGAATCTAAAGCTTCCACATCTAATTTAAACAGTTGCCCATCAATACGAAGAACAGGAGGATTCCCTACGGTAATATGCACATCAGAGGCTTTCTTATCATGAGCGGCTTTTAATACATCTAATAAAGATACCATTTTATCCTCCTATTGCTTTATACATCAGACACTGTGACTCTAAGCACTTCGTCCACTGTAGTAATTCCTTCTTTTAGTTTAGTTAAAGCGGATTGTCTTAAACTAACAAGCCCATCTTTTTCTATAGATAATTTTTTTATTTTAAGAGGACTTAGTTTATCAAAAATACCCACTTTAATTACTTTAGTAATTTCCATCATTTCATAAACTGCCACTCGTCCCTTATAGCCTAAATTGTTACAGTTAGTACATCCATCTTTGTTTTTGAGAAAAACTTTATCTTTACAATATTCAATTTCTGACTCAGGAACTCCTATTTCTGTTAGAGAGTTGATATAGACATCATTAGCTGGAACACGACAATAAGGACAAAGACGTCTCATTAATCTTTGAGCAATGATGAGAGAAGTGTTATCAGCTACATCATAAGAAGGAACTCCCATAGATAATAACCGCGTTACAGTAGAAGCTGTATCATTAGTATGCACTGTACTTAAAACTAAGTGTCCTGTGGAAGAAGCCTTAAAAGCAATCTCTGCTGTTTCAAAATCTCTAATTTCACCAACTAAAATCACATCGGGATCTTGTCTTAAAAAAGCTCTTAAAGCAGAAGCAAAAGTTAAGCCTATTTTTGAATTCATTTGAACCTGATTTATTCCATGAATACGAAATTCTACAGGATCCTCTGCTGTGCAAATATTAGTGTCAATATTATTTAAAGTTGTTAATCCAGAATAAATAGTCGTTGTTTTACCTGAGCCTGTTGGACCTGTCATTAATATTAGACCTTGAGGGGAGTCCAAATATTTTTTAAATAAATTCAATTGATATTCAGTCATTCCCAGTTTTCTCATATCTACTTCTAATGAAGAGTTATCTAAAATCCTTAAAACGATTTTTTCTCCATTAATTGTGGGAGTGGAGTTGACACGCATGTTAAGCTCTTGACCTCCCAATACAATTTTTAATCTGGCATCCTGAGGTTTTCTTTTTTCACTAATATCCATTCCACTCATAACCTTAATACGAGAAACTACAACACTAGCCATGTCTCTGGATAAGGAGTGTTTTTCATAAAGCGCTCCATCAATACGATACCGAATACGGAAATTTCTTTCATAAGTTTCTATATGAATATCCGAAGATTTTAAGCGAATAGCATCAGAAAATATTAAATTCACAAAAGTAACAACAGCATCTTGGGAGTTCTCCTTAGCCTCTTTATCTAAATTAATTGCCATCTCATCTTCAAAACCTGCTACTTCCAATGACATATCAAAAACTAAATTATCCATTACATTTTGACTATCAAATAACTTATTAAAAGCTTCTTTTATCTCTGTTCGGGTAGAAATAACAGGCTGTATTTTATGACCTGTAATTAAAGAAAGATTATCTCTTAAGTTCATATTTGAGGGATCAGAAAACACAACAACCAAAGTATTATCAATTTTTACCAAAGGAAGAATAAGGTTTTTTTTGCAAATCTTTTGAGGTACTAAGCTCAAAACATCTTCACTTATTTTATACTCATTTAGATTTTGAATAGTTTCAAATCCATATTCTTCACTAAATATATTAGCTATTTCTAGCTCTGTTATATGTCCTTTTTCCAATAAAGCTTTTATAGTTTCTGATTGATGAAGTCCCCTATTTTTTTTAATATTTTCAATCACTTGGTCCTTAAAAGAACTCTGTTTTTCGATCTCAGAGCCTTTTTCTCCAACAATAGCCAAATTTTTTGAAGAAACCTTTTTATTCAAAAGAGGATCTTTATAAGAAGACTTTTTAGCTGAGCTACTCATATAGAATTTATCGGAAAAATAGTTATAAAATATTAGGATATTTTTCAAAAAAATTTTTAAGCCTTATTTATTCCTATTTTAGTCTATATTATTAAAAGCTTGTAAGATACAAAGCTCAAAACGAGTTCGGATTTGATACAATAGCGACTGAAAGTCGCTTTGTAGCAAACCGCATGTCCGAGTTCTTGAATATTATTTATTTCTATTTCAGTCTATATTATTAAAAGCTTGTAAGATACAAAGCTCAAAACGAGTTCGGATTTGATACAATAGCGACTAAAAGTCGCTTTGTAGCAAAACGCATGTCCGAGTTCTTGAAGATTATTTATTCCTATTTTAGTCTATATTATTAAAAGCTTGTAAGATACAAAGCTCAAAACGAGTTCGGATTTG
>JAPORL010000198.1 GCA_026712605.1 Pseudobdellovibrionaceae bacterium
AACTTAAAGATTTATGAATAAGCTTAAAAACTCAGACATGCGTTTTGCCACAAAGCGACCTGTGGTCGCAATGTGTTCAAATCCGAACTCGTTTTTATCTTTGTATCTTACAAACTTTTAATGAAGAAACTTAAAGATTTATGAATAAGCTTAAAAACTCAGACATGCGTTTTGCCACAAAGCGACCTGTGGTCGCAATGTGTTCAAATCCGAACTCGTTTTTATCTTTGTATCTTACAAACTTTTAATGAAGAAACTTAAATGATAAATACAACTTAAAAAACTAGCTATATAAAAAGATTGTAAAAAATATAAATTCTTTTTAGAATAAAAAAATATGAGTACAGATTTAATAGAGCAGTTAGTGGCTCAAATTCAAGATAGATCCAAAACTTTAACTGAGCCTAAAGCCTCTGATGACAATAAGAAAGAAGAGTATCATCATTTTTTAAAATCTATAGGAAATCTTAGAGGTCGTCCTTTATATTATCCTTATTTAAGCTCTGGTCTTGGTAAGGGTCCTTTTGTTCAACTTTTAGATGGGAGCGTGAAGCTAGATTTTATTTGTGGCATAGGAGCGCATATTTTGGGGCACTCTCACCCTGAGTTACTTAAATCTTCTATTGAAGGAGCTTTAGAAGATACTGTTATGCAAGGTAACTTGATGATGAATAAAATTTACTTAAAAGTTCTTGAAAAATTGATAGGGATTGCTGGTAAAAATTCTGGCTTGGCGCATGCTTGGTTCGCTCCTTCTGGCAGTATGGCAAACGAAAATGCTTTAAAAGTTATCCGTCAAAAAAAAGAGGGAGCTAGAAAAATTCTTGCTTTTGAAAGAGCTTTTGCAGGGCGAAGCATGATGATGTGTGAAATTACAGACAATCCTGCCATTAAGCAGGGACTTCCTTCTTATAATGAGGTTTTAAGAGTGCCTTTTTGTCCCGATGAGCCAGATAAAGCTTTAAAGGTTTTAAAACAACATTGGGAAACTGAAAAGGACAATATAGCTTGTTTTATTGTGGAGCTTATGCAAGGAGATGGAGGTTATTTTTTAGCAGAAAGAGATTTTTTTGTTCCTTTACTGGATTTTTGTAAAACAAAAGGCTTAGCCCTGTGGTTTGATGAGGTGCAGACTTTTGGAAGAAGTGGAGAGTTTTTTGCTTTTGAAAAGTTAGAGCTAGGAGAGTATGTGGATGTTTGTACTATAGGTAAAGGCTTTCAAATGTCTGCCAGTTTATGGACAAAAGAATACAATCCAAAGCCGGGTCTTGTTTCAGGCACTTTTGCCAGCAGTAGCTCTAGTTTTCATTCTGCTTTAGTGGTTCTTAACACATTAGAAAGTTTTATAAAAGAAGGTCGTATTAAGAGAATACACCAAGCTTGGAAGGAGAGATTGGAAACTCTAGAAAAAGAATCTTTAATTTCTCAAATAGAGGGTTGGGGTTTAATGTGGGGCGCTACACCTTTAAATAGTCGCCCTGATCAAGTATCTCAATTATTACAGATATTATTTGAAAAGGGCTTAATTTGTTTTTCTTGTGGACAGGGAGATGTTAAAAGACTCAGATTTTTGCTTCCTGCTGTTGTTGAGGAAAAACATTTAGATCAAGGAATCTCCATTTTAAGAGAGGGTATTTTATCATTAAAGAAGTAAATACATTTATTTTTGTAGGTATTGAGTAATTTGCTGACTAAAATTTAAATAAATTTCCATTTTAAGATTATTTTTTGTATTTATGATATTACTTACTTCAAGTAAAGTGAATGGAAGCTTTTTTTGTGAGGAAATCTTTAGCTAAAATCAATTCCATTTAAAATAATTAAATTATCAACATTCTTTACTTTTTCCTTGTTTTTATCTTGAAATTCTTGTATTTAAGCTGATCTATGGATCAAATGAGTTTTTATGAGCAGATTTTAGTTTTGAGGCCAGAAACTTCAGAAAGTGATCATAAAGAGACTTGTCAGTTAGTGGCAGGAATCATTGAAAAAGCAAAAGGAGAAGTTTTTAGAGTGGATACTTGGGGTTCTAGACCTATTTCCAATCCTAAGGCAAAAAAAGTTACTAGAGGCTGGTATTTTCATCTTCTATTTTCAGCTCCTCATCAAGTTATTGGAGAAATTAGGAGACAGCTTTCTATCAATAGAAAAGTTCTTTATTTTCATGAAGAAAAATTACCAAAAAAAGAAACACCAGCAAGCCATATCAAGAAATTTTTAGAAGGTTTAGAGCAAACAGCTCAAAGAGAAAAAGAAAGATTAGCAAAACATCAAAAAAAGCAAGCTTGGTTTAATAAAAATTAATTTTTTTGAGGAAAAGTATGAAACTCATTCTACAAAAAGATGTTAAAAATCTAGGTAAAGCAGGAGATCAAGTTTCTGTTAAAGATGGATTTGCCAGAAATTTTTTAATTCCAAAAGGCTATGGGATTTTACTGAACAAAGATCGTTTAAAAACTTGGAATCATCAAAAGATTATTATTGAAGCAAAAAAAAGAAAGGCTGTTTCTGAAAGAAAGAAAATTATTGATCAGCTTTCTTCAATTAAACTTATTTTTGAAAAAGAAAGCCAAAAAGATAATAGAATTTTTGGTTCTGTAACAGCTCATGAAATTTCTCAAGCTTTAGACGAAAAACATAATATAAATGTAGATAAAAAAGATATTCATTTTTCTGATTTAAAAACAGTAGGGGATCATAAGGTCAAAATTCGTTTAGATTCAGAACAGCAAACAGAGATTCTTTTAACTATAAAAGGAAAAATAAGAAAGAAAGCTATAGAAAATCTGGCTGATAAAGATAGTTCGCCTTCTTCCACTAACGAAACAGCTGAAGTTAATAAAGAGTCTGAAGATAAGCTTGATATCGCAGTTTCAAAGGCAAAAGATACAGGTGAGCTTAAAAAACAAACCCATTCTTCTGTTGAAACAAAAATATCCAAAAAGTCCAAAACCTATAAAACAAAAGATAAACCTGCTAAGATAACTCCTACTCAAAAGACTATTAATACTGTAAAAGAAAGCAGTCAGCCTGATGTAAAAGCTGTAAAATCGGAACATAAAAAAGAAATGATTAAAAAAACAGAGTCTTCTTCTGAAAGTAAGCCCGTCAAATCTGAAGAGAAACCTAAAAAATCAAAAAGCTTTTTTAAGAAAATATTTGGCAAATAAAAATTAACCCGGTGGCCAGCTTAGTTTTCTTCCTCCTAAAATATGAATATGAATATGATGGACTGTTTGTCCAGCGTCTTCTCCTGTATTAACAACTAAACGATAAGAGGATAAGTTTAATTTTTTTGCAATTTCTGGAATTTTCACCATTAAATGCCCCATTAAGTTTTGATCTTCTTTTTGTATATTTTGAGAAGAAGAGATTTCTTTTTTTGGAATGAGTAAAATATGAATAGGCGCTTGAGGCTTTATATCTTTAAAAGCTATGCAATGCTCATCTTCATATACAATTTCTGCTGGGATTTCTTTATTTATAATTTTTTTAAAAATAGTCATCTTTTTATTTTTAAAATAAAATCAGCTTGATAACAAAACTATATTATAAAAAACAGCACTTTAGTTTGTTTTATTTTTAATTTTATTGATTGGATTTTGTATGTTTTACTTTTTACTGATCAATTATTATTAGTCATACTTTTAAAATTTTTTTAATAGATAAATTTTTTAATAGTTAAACTGTGAGTTTTTTAAATATTTGAATTTTTAAAGTTGGTAAAATTTTCACTTAGATTTGTTTGTTATTGTTTATTTTTTAATTGTATTATATATGTGAGAACTCAATTAAGAAGCTTATATGAAAAAGATATTCATTTTATCAACATTATTTTACTTTCTAATCTCTTTTGAAGTTTTAGGAAATAGAGTGGAATAGTACCAGGATTCTAAACCACTATATGTTAATTTTAAAGAAAATGCAAAAGTGGT
>JAPORL010000232.1 GCA_026712605.1 Pseudobdellovibrionaceae bacterium
AGTTTCTTGATAAAAAGTTTGTAAGATACAAGGCTAAAAACGAGTTCGGATTTGAACACAATGCGACCACCGATCGCTTTGTGGCAAAACGCATGTCCGAGTTTTTAAGGCTCATTCATAAATATTTGAGTTTCTTGATAAAAAGTTTGTAAGATACAAGGCTAAAAACGAGTTCGGATTTGAACACAATGCGACCACCGGTCGCTTTGTGGCAAAACGCATGTCCGAGTTTTTAGGCTTGTATCTTACAAACTTTTCACACAAACTCCAAAACTGAAGTGTTGCACTGAGTTCTTGAATTCAAATTTTAGAGTGAGAAGATTCCTGCTTTCACAGGAATGACAGCTAAAAAAGTTTGGACAGTCAAGTCTATAAATCCTAATTTAGAGCTTTTAATTTTAGAGGCAAACAGTCCAAGCTTGACAAAAACCAAGTGTCACGACAGATAAAAGAAGCTTAATGGAAAAAAATAAAGCTGATATTTTTTTAAAAAGGCATATTGGTCCTTCTGATAGTGAGCTTTCAGAAATACTTTCTACTTTAAATGTATCCTCTTTAAAAGAATTGACTGATAAAATTTTACCAACAGAAATTAATAGAAAAGAAGCCTTCCAGCTCCCAGAACCGATCACAGAATCAGAACTTCTAAAACAAGCCAAACAAAAAGCTAATAAAAATAAAGTTTTTAAATCTTATATTGGTATGGGATATAAAAGCTCTTTTACTCCACCAGTTATTCAAAGACATATTTTAGAAAATCCATGTTGGTATAGCTCTTACACCCCCTATCAATCTGAATTAGCTCAAGGACGATTAGAAGCTTTATTAAATTTTCAAACTATGGTGGCTGATCTAACAGGAATGGAAATTTCAAATGCCTCCCTTTTAGATGAAGGAACCGCTTTAGCAGAAGCTTTAGTATTAGCTAAAAACGCCAATACAAAAAAAGCGACTGCAAAAAAGCTGTTTGTAGATTATCGTATTTACCCTCAAAGTTTAGAAGTTTTAAAAACACGCTGTTCGGCTTGGGCTTGGGAAATTGAAGTCGGTGATTTTGAAAAATTTAAAGGCGGTAAAGAGTATTTTTCTGCTGTTATACAATACCCTTTTGCTGACGGGTCTATAAAAAATATATCTGATTTTACTCAATTAATGAAATCAGACAATTGCTTTACAATTACAGCAACTGATCTTTTAAGCCTTTGCATTTTAAAGTCTCCTGGTGAGATGGGTGCGGATGTTGTAGTGGGAAGCTCTCAAAACTTTGGCATACCTTTATTTTATGGAGGACCTCATGCCGCTTTTCTTGCTACTAAAAAAGAGTTTATTCGTTTAATCCCTGGGCGTATTGTAGGTGTTTCAAAAGACCGACATGGAAAACAAGCTTATCGTTTAAGCCTTCAAACCAGAGAACAACATATTAGAAGAGAAAAAGCCACCAGCAATATCTGCACAGCCCAAGCACTTTTAGCTGTTATGGCGAGTTTTTACGCTATCTATCATGGACCTAAAAATTTAAAAAAGATGGCTTTAAAAATTCATGAACTAACAAAAAAACTTTATCAAATCCTAAGTTCTTTTAAAGAAATAAAAATTTTAAACTCTTCCTTTTTTGACACAATTAGCTTTAGTTTGCCTTCTCAAGAACTGACTGAAAAACTCTATCAGGCTTTTCAAAAAGAAAGAATAAATTTAAACCAAATTAATAAAAAAAGTTTATCTATTACTTTTGATGAGATTTGTGAAGAATCTGATCTTTTACAGATAGAACAGATCTTAAAAGCAATTCTAAACTCTTCTAAAAAAACTTCTCAACCTCCTAAGCTTGCCATTCCTCAAAACTGTTTGAGAGAAAGCTCTTATCTCACTCACCCTGTTTTTAACTCTTATCATTCTGAAACAGAACTCACTCGCTACATCCACCGTCTGCAAGATAAAGAGCTATCTTTAACACACTCTATGATTCCCTTAGGATCATGCACAATGAAATTAAATGCTGTAACAGAACTCATGCCTGTAAGCTGGCCGGAATTTTCTAGCATTCATCCTTTTTCCCCTAAAGATCAAAGTAAAGGCTATCATGAAATTATTGAAGAGTTAGAAAAACAGCTTTGTGAACTTACAGGCTTTAAGGCTTTTTCTTTTCAACCCAATGCGGGCTCTCAAGGAGAGTATGCAGGACTCTTAGCCATTAAAAATTATCATTCAGTCCATAAAGAAGAGCATAGGAATATTTGTTTAATTCCAACATCAGCTCATGGGACTAATCCCGCTAGCGCTGTTATGGCAGGCTTTCAAGTTGTCACTTTAGCCTGCACAAAAGAAGGTTTAATTGACTCTAAAGACCTAGAAAACAAAATAAAACAATATAATAAAAACTTAGCTTGCCTTATGATGACCTACCCTTCCACTTATGGCTTTTTTGAAGAAGTAAAAGAGATATGCAATAAAATACATAAAGCAGGAGCTTTTGTTTATTTAGATGGCGCTAATATGAATGCACTGTTGGGGCTTTGTAAACCAGCTCAGTTAGGTTTTGATGTCTGTCATTTAAACTTGCATAAAAGCTTTTGTATTCCTCATGGTGGAGGAGGACCAGGAGTAGGACCTGTGGGTGTGAATGAAAAGTTAAAAGATTTTTTACCGGGTCATGTTTTTCTGGATAAACAAACAAAACTAGGAGCTGTCAGTTCTGCCCCTTATGGAAGCGCAGGAATACTTATAATTTCATGGGCTTATATTAAACTGATGGGTTTAGAAGGATTAAAAAAATCAGCGCAAGTGGCTATGGCTAATGCAAACTATATAGCGGAAAAACTTAAAGATCACTATCGCATTTTATTTAAAGGTCAAAATAATTTAGTGGCTCATGAATGCATTATTGATCTTAGAAAGTTTAAAAACTCAGCCAACATCACAGTGGATGATGTAGCAAAACGGCTGATAGATTACAGCTTTCACTCTCCGACTATGTCTTGGCCTGTGCCGGGAACTTTAATGATTGAGCCGACAGAAAGCGAAAGCAAAGAGGAGCTTGATCGCTTTTGTTCAGCACTGATCTCTATTCGTGAAGAGATTAAAGAAGTGGAAGAGAAAAAAAATAAAGGAGAGTTAATTAAATCAGCCCCTCACAATTTAGAAGATGCCATGATGGAAAAATGGTCTTTCCCCTATTCTAAACAAAAAGCTTTTTACCCTTTGCCTTGGTTAAAACAAAGAAAATTCTGGCCTCCTGTCTCCCGAATAGAAAACGCTTATGGAGATATAAACCCCTTTTGCTCCTGCCCTCCTGTTTCTTAAAAGTTTTTTTTGAATTTAAGGAAAGAATAAAATGCCAAAAAAGAAAAAAACAATTCAGCTTAAATACAGAGACTTACCTTGAGATTTGAGAAATCAAGTGGATTTTACTTATGGTCATATCCAAAAAGCTCAAAATTCCAAAATAAAACAAATTGTGGAGAGGTTAAAAAAATTTGAAAAAAAATATTTAGAAGAAGGAGCTCCTGTAAATGCTCAAGAGAACAGAGAAGCTATTGAGCAATTAGAAGCTCACATGGAGTCTGTTGAAAGTAGAGGCTGTTAAATTCTGAAACGGATAAGCCAAAAGTTAAGACAAAGAAATATAAAAACTATGAAAATTGAAATTATATAGTCTCTCAAATTAAATAGCAAATCTCAATTTATTTTAAAAAAAGCTTTCTCTTTAGAAACTAAACTCAAGGTTTACAGATCTTTGATCAAGAATCTCAGCAGAGGAACAAAATTCATGAGCTACTTCTTTTTCCACTCTATAAAGTCTTTTACTTGCTTGATTAAAATAATTATTATCTATTTCAAAACCTATAAACTGCCTCCCTAATCGCAAGCTAGCTTCCCCTGTACTTCCCACTCCCATAAAATTATCAAGAACAATATCTCCTTCATTACTTG
>JAPORL010000199.1 GCA_026712605.1 Pseudobdellovibrionaceae bacterium
ACAATATAGCAACAATTTTAATTTTAGAGTTATTATTTATTGAATTCATTCTAAGATTTTTTCTTTACTATCTCAGGCAATTAAAATAACAGACTAAAGCCTAGTTAATGTATAAAAACTTAAATTAAATTATCTTACATAGAACCCCGATTAATAGACTGATGAAGTCTTTTAATTCAAAACTGCCTTTTCATACAAAAAAAAGACAGTTCAGTTCTATACTTATCCTATTGCTGTATCTTAAATTTGGTACAGCTTGCGCTCCTATGCAGGTTATAGATACAGACATTAATCAATACTACTTTAATTCTGCTGAAAACGAGCAATCACAACAAAGTATTTATATAAGTAATACAGGAATAGATTATAAACCCTTTCCAATGGACTATAATGCTTATGTCAAAAAATGGCTTGATTATTTTTCAAAAGGAGAAGGCAAAGTGACAATGAGAAAATATTTAGAAAGATCAGGTCGCTATATAGCTTACATGGAAGACATCTTAGCTTATAACGGTCTGCCAAAAGAATTGGTTTCTATGTCCATGGTAGAATCTGGTTTTTGGCCTTACGCCACAAGCCATGCGCAAGCAGTGGGATACTGGCAATTTATTAAACCAACTGGTGAACTTTACAATTTACGAATTGACAGGTATGTAGATGACAGAAGAGATTTTGAATTATCCACCCAAGCCGCCGCAAATTATTTAAAAGATTTGTATGTTTCATTTAGAGATTGGCGTTTAAGTATAGCCGCTTATAACTGTGGAGAACAATGTATAAGAAATGCAATTAACAAAAACAACAGTAAAAATTTTTGGCATTTAGTAGATAGAAAATCTATTCCAGAAGAAACAAGAAATTATGTTCCAAAAGTTATAGCTATGGCTAAAATTACTAGGAACCCAAATCAATATGGTTTTCACAGTTTGAATTATCAAGAGCCCTTGGATTATAAAACTATTTCTATAAGAACACAATCCACCCTAAATACTATTTCAAATCATTTAAACATATCCTATAAAGATTTAAAATCTTTAAACCCTAAGTTTAAAACAGATATAATTCCAAAAGAAAGCAGTTATGAGCTAAGAGTTCCAATAGAAAGTATTTATTAGTTATGAATTCAAAACCAATAAATAATGTTCCAAAAGCTACTAAAAAGTATCCAAAAACTCAAAAATTGTGTCTATAAAATAAAAATTGAGGTCATTTTGAAAATATTATAGGGATAAATTCTATAATTCCTAAAAAAAGAGTAAAATGTAAAAAAATATAAAAAAAGCTTTAATTTTTAAATTAAAATATGTTAGGTTAATATTAGATTATGTTTCAAGAATCGTCAGAAGAATCTTCGGAGAAAGACTTAAAAAGTCTTTTTTTCATTATTTTAAGGAGCCAATTAAAAATTCTCGTTTGAGAGTTTTTACTTATCTATGTTTAATTTCAATTTTTTCTTAAACGACCCCATAAATAATAATTTCTTAGGGATTATTTCCCTCACAAACAAAAAAAACTGGTATTACACTAAGTTATTTTAAATATGTCCCTTCTTATATTTTATTTCTCTTTAGCTGTTATTGTTTCTTTTCTTTGTTCCTTAATGGAGTCAGTGATTTTATCAACTTCTTACACTCACATTGAAACTATTTCTCAAAAAGGAGTTCGCTACGCCCCTTTACTGAAACAAATGAAATATCAAATATCAAAACCCCTTTCAGCTATTTTAACAATAAACACAATAGCAAACACTTTAGGAGCCGCAGGAGTGGGAGCGCAAGTCCATAAGTTATATGGAAGCTCCTTTGTTACTATTTTTTCTATTGGTTTAACTTTTGTCATCTTAATTTTTTCTGAAATTATACCTAAAACTTTAGGGGCTTCTTATTGGAAAACTTTTTTGCCGGTATCCGTTTATATCATTCAAGGCTTGGTTTTTATTTGTTATCCTTTTGTTCAGTTATCCCGTCTTGTTCAAAAGCTTTTTCGTGTTCGCACAAGATATATCACTAGAGAAGATATTATAGGCGCCGCTCAAATGGGAATAAATGAAGGCGCCATTTACAAAAATGAAGGAGAGCTTGTTCAAAATATTTTAAATCTCAAAAGTAAAAAGGTTTCAGAAATAATGACCCCCAGAACAGTTATAACAGCTCTCAATAAAAAAATGTCTATAAAAGAAGTCCTAGATAAATATCAGCCTCTTCGTTTTTCTCGTATTCCTGTTTATGAGGGAGATTTAGATCATATAGTGGGAATTGTACATCGTTATAAAATTTTAGAAGATCGCTCTAAAGAATCTTGTGATAAATTGACAGTAGAAAATTACTTAAGACCCGTACACACTATACCTGAAAATATCTCAATAACAGCCGCTTTAGATCAATTTATTAAACGAAAAGAGCATATTTTTTTAGTAGTGGATGAGTATGGCTCTTTATCTGGCTTAGTTTCTATGGAAGATGTTGTAGAGACTATTTTAGGGATTGAAATTGTAGATGAACTGGATTCCGTTCCTGATTTAAGAGCGCAAGCCTTAAAGCAATGGAAACAAAAAAAAAATAGAATTAGAAAAGTAAAATAGTTTTCTTTTTTAATTTAATAATTGTCTAAAAAAATATAATTTTAGACTAAACTATTATAAGCTTGAAAACAGAAATAAAAAAATATAGTATAAAATCTATTTTAATAAGGAGTTCAGAATGGATAAAAATTCAAAAGGCCTAGCAGGTATCACCGTTGATGAAACAAAAATATCAAAGGTTATCCCTGAAACAAGTGAATTACTTTATAGAGGCTATCCTGTCGCTGAGCTTGTTGAGAAATGCAGTTTTGAAGAAGTTGTGTATTTACTATGGGAAGGGGAGCTACCCTCTTCCAGTCAATTAAAAGATTTTCAAAAGCATGAAAGAAAAAAACGCCCTTATTTAGATAAAGAGCTTAACTTTTTGCTGAAAAGTCTAAGAGAAGCTCATCCTATGGATGCTATAAGAACTTTAATCAGTTACTGGGGAGCAAAAGGTTATGTTTGGGATCAAAATACTGAGGAAAGAAAACAAAAAGCTATTAGGTTTTTAGCGGCCGCCCCTGTTTTTGTTTCAGCTCACTATCGTTTAAGAAATAAATTACAGCCTATTCCTCCAGACAATAATTTGTCTTATTCAGAAAATTTTTTAAAAATGTGTTTTAACGAAGAACCCTCTAAAGATATGGTTGAAATTTTTGATAAAACAATGATTTTATATGCTGAACATGGCTTTAATGCTTCTACTTTTTCTGCAAGAGTTATAGCTTCTACAACTTCAGATGTAGGCAGTGCTATTACTGGGGCTATAGGCGCTTTAAAAGGACCTTTACATGGAGGCGCTAATGAAAGAGTGATGGAAATGATGAAAGAAATTAAAAAACCCAGCCGAGCGGAAGCCTATCTTTTAAAAGCTTTAAAAAAGAAAGAAAAAGTCATGGGTTTTGGTCATCGTGTTTATAGGGATCAGGATTCTCGAGTCCCATCTATGGAAAAATGTGCTCATAAATTAAGTGAAATAAAAAGCAATACTATGTGGATGGAAATGTATGATATTTTAGTTTCTACTATGAAAAGAGAAAAAAACATTTGCCCTAATGTGGATCTGCCTGCTGGACCTGTCTATTACTTAATGGGTTTTGATATTGATATGTTCACCCCATTTTTTGTAATGAGTAGAATTGCAGGATGGTCGGCTCATATTATTGAACAAGGTGAAAATAACCGCATTATTCGTCCCTTAAGTGAGTATGTTGGACACACTAAACGATCCGTCCCCTAATATTTTATAAACTTAAAATGATAGTATTTTGATTAAAAGCTTGTAAGATACAAAGCTAAAAAGGAGTTCGGATTTGAACACAATGCATCTGCAAGATGCTTTGTGTAAAAGCCTGTC
>JAPORL010000159.1 GCA_026712605.1 Pseudobdellovibrionaceae bacterium
TTGAAAATAGAATAAAATCTGAAAAAGAAATTATTAATTTATATGAATAATGCTGTTTTTACCAATAAAAAAATATAGATTAATAAAACGATCTCAATATAGCTTTTTTGGATTTATCAAATTTTCTTAAATATTGAATACTTAAAAGCTTTAAGCTGGACAATTTAATAGTATTTGTTATCTTATTAACAAATTAACTTATATAATTTTATTTTAAAATATGTCCCTATCACAAGATAAATTAACAAGAGCGAATCTGGATTATTCTGAAGAGCTTTACCAGACTTATTTAAAAGATCCCTCTCAAGTGGAAGATTCTTGGCGATGGTTTTTTCAAGGCTTAAATCAAGCTATGGGTCAAAAAACTACAAGCGCGGATTCTTTAGAAAAGGAACTAAAAGTTTTTAAATTGCTTAATTTTTATAGAGAGCATGGGAGTTTAAAAGCTAAACTTAATCCTTTAGGAGTTAATACTAATAAAGGTTTTCCAAGTCTAAGCGATTTTAATTTAACAGAAAAAGATCTCAATAAAGTTTTTTTTGTAAGTGAAGAGCTTTTTTCGCTTTCAAAACCTTTAAAAGAAGTTATTCATTTTTTAGAGGAATCTTATTGTAGCTCATTAGCGCTTAAAGTGTCAGCTTGCCATCCTTCTGTAAAGAAATGGTTTTTTAATGAATTTGAAAATAAAAATTTTGTTCTTTCTAAAGAAGATAAAAAACAGTCTTTTAAAAAGCTTGCTCAAGCTGAGGGTCTCGAAAATTTTATACAATTTCATTTTTTAGGAAAAAAGAGATTTTCTTTAGAAGGTCTAGATGTATTGATACCTATGTTAGATTATCTCTTAAAGAAAGGAACAGCTAAGGGGATGAAAAATCTTGTTATAGGCATGTCTCATAGAGGACGATTGAATGTTCTAGTAAATATTTTAAAACAAAAGCCTCAAGTACTTTTTTCAGAGTTTAAAGGCTACAGTAAAGAATCTATTTTTGATAAAGATCCTATCACATGGGATGTAAAATATCATATGGGCTATTCCTCAAAAAGAGAAACTCCTCATGGAGACTGTGATGTCTACTTAGCCTATAATCCCAGTCACTTGGAAGCTATTAGCCCTGTAGTTTGTGGAGTTAGCCGGGCTATTCAAAGATCCAATCAAGACACAAAAAACCGAAAATCAGCTGTCCCCGTTTTACTTCATGGAGATGCCGCTTTTTGCGGACAAGGTGTAGTCAGCGAGACACTTCAATTATCAAAACTTAAAGGTTATAAAACAGGCGGCAGTTTGCATATTATTTTAAATAACCAGTTAGGTTTTACGACTGAACCAGAAGAGGGTCGTTCCAGCTTGTTTGCTTCTGATTTAGCTCAATCCATAAAAGCGCCAGTTCTTCTTGTAAATGCAGATGATATGTTAGCTTGTTTAAAATCTATTGATATCGCTTTTCGTTTTCGTCAGGAGTTTGGACAGGATGTTTTTATTGATCTCATAGGGTATAGGAGATATGGACATAATGAAGGGGATGAGCCTCGCTTTACTCAACCTGTTATGTATAATAAAATAAAAAATCATCCTAGTCTTTTAACACAGTATAAAAAGATTTTAATTCAAGAAAATGTTTTAAGTGAAAAAAATTTGGATCAAATCATTCAAACAGAAAATTTTTATTTAGAAGATGAGCTGAAAAAATTAGAATCTAATAAAAGCTCTATTTCAAAAAAAGATTATTTAGGTTATATTAAAATAAAGCCTAAAAAAAAATTAAAAGATACAAAATTGAAAAAGGAGTTTTTAGATTCTGCTTTAAGCTTAGTTTCTGAAAATCCCTTACAAATAAAATTGAATTCTAAACTAAAAAAGATTTTACAGAAAAGACAAAAAAATATTTCAGATAATAAATTAGACTGGGCTATGTGTGAGTTATTAGCTTATGCTTCCTTAATTGAAGATGGATTTTCAGTTCGTCTAACGGGACAAGACTCTAAAAGAGGAACTTTTTCTCATCGTCATGCGGTGTATTATGACTTTGAAAATAATAAGCCCTTTTCTCCACTAAAACAATTTGCAAAACAAAAAGGTCAAGAGTTTTGTATTTATAACTCTCCTTTATCTGAGATGGCTGTTTTAGGTTTTGAGTATGGAAACTCTTGTTTAGCTCCTGACTTTTTAACTTTATGGGAAGCTCAATTTGGAGATTTTGTAAATGGAGCGCAAATTATAGTCGATCAATTTATTTCATCTGGAGAACTGAAATGGTCACAAAAAACCGATTTGGTTTTATTATTACCTCATGCTTACGAAGGTCAGGGTCCTGAACACTCTAGCGCCTATTTAGAGCGATTTCTACAACTTTGCGCTCAAGATAATATGAGAGTATGTAATTTTACAAAAGCTAGTAATTTATTTCATGCTTTGAGAAGACAAAAAACAGCAGACAGAAAACCTCTTATTATCATGACTCCTAAATCTCTTTTAAGACATCCAGAAGTGTATGCGACAAAAGAAGAATTATTAGAAGGTGAATTTGAGGAGTTAATTTGGGATAAAAATATTTCTCAACCAAGAAACATAGAAAATTTAATTTTATGCAGTGGAAAAGTTTATTTTGATTTAAAAAATGCTTTTTCTAAAAAAGAGTTTAAAAGTAAGAAGGAAAGAACAGCTTTATTTAGATTAGAACAGCTTTACCCTTTTCCTGAAGGAGCTTTAAATCCCGCTTTAAATGGGTTTCCTTGTTTGTCTAAGATCATATGGTTTCAAGAAGAGCCAAAAAACCGGGGAGCATGGTTTTATGTTAAGGATAAGTTAGAGACTTTATTAAACAAATTAGGTCAAAACTTAGAAATTCATTATGAAGGGCGTTCGGCTATGGCATCTTCTTCTGAAGGTTCTGAAAAGGCTCATAAAATGATACAAGAAAAAATAATAGAATCTTTTCTTTCTCGTATTTAATTTTATGTGAAAAGCCTGTAAGATATAAAGCTAAAAGCTTTGGACATGCGGTTTGCCACAAAGCGACTTATAGTTGCTATGTGTCTTGGATTCAAGAACTCAGTGCAACATTTCAATTTTCAAAGATAAGATTTTTTTGATTTTAGAACTTATATCTAAAATCCGAAGAGTCTTTAGATGAAACTATTTATCCAAACTCTTTTTATATTTTGTCTGAACTTTTCTTTTTTATTTTTAGTTGAAGGAAATGAAACAGAGGCGAACTTTAACTTTGAATGTGAGAATTGTAATAAGGAAGAACTGAATTCAATAGGGAAAGTCACTCAAAAGGCTTTAAATCTAAAGACCTGTGATATTGTTTCGCATAAAAGGAATTTAAAGAAAGGTACTTTATCTGATTACTGGGCGCAAGAGCTTATAGGCTCTGACTTGTTGAGAGAGGAATTGGAGAAGGTTCCAGCCCCTAATATAGAAAATTGGATTGGAGTTTTTGATCTTGACTTAGATCCCTGGTCTGAGTTTATTGATGTTGCAAAAAAATACACTGATCATAATATTAAAGTTAAGAATTTAATTTCAGATGAGGGCAAGCATGCGATTTTGCCAGAGTTGTGGGATGGGAAAATTCCTTTTTTAGAAACTTCTGTAAATCCTAAAGTAATAGAATCTCTTAAGCCAAAGGACTATCTTACTTATTCATTTTTGTCTTTGTTCACTGAGCCTGTCTCTTTAAATTTATATAGTACAGTATATCCAGGAGATTACCTTAGCCTTAGCTTTAAAAGAACTAGAGTGCCTCACTATATCAACAATTCTATAAATTGGTTTGAAAGTGAAGACATCTATGAAGCTTTTAAAAAGCTTTCTTCTTCTAAAGTCTCTTCTCCTGTTATTGTAACCTCTTCAGAAAATGATTTTACAGAAAGGTTAGATGATATGAAAAAAAAAGCC
>JAPORL010000160.1 GCA_026712605.1 Pseudobdellovibrionaceae bacterium
TGATAAATTTAAAAAACACAAAAGCTCATAAATTTAGATATTCAAAATGGAATTTTTTATTTCTATTAGTAATTATCACTTTTATCCATTGTTCTAAAAAACCAACTTTAAAAATTAAGCGCGCAGAAACTTATTTTAATAACTTAGGAGGAGAGCCTTCAAACTTACATCCTATAAAAAGCACAGATCTTTACTCTTCAATTGTTCAATACTATATTTTAGAATCTCTCCTAAATAGAAATGAGGATACTTATGAATGGGAATCCAATTTAGCAAAAAAATGGAGTATCAGTCCTGATGGCAAAAGCTTTTCTTTTGAACTTTTTGAAAATCTCAAATGGTCAGATGGAGAAGATTTAACAGTCAAAGATATTAAATTTTCATTTGAGGCTTATCGTAATCCAGAATATGGAGGCATAAGATATTTACCCTATTTTGAAAAAATGGAATCTGTAAAAATTTTAGATGAAAAAACAATACAATTTAAAATAAAAGAGCCTTATTTTAAAAATTTTGAAACAATTGCTGGCATGGATATTATACCTGAACATATTTATAAAGATCCAAAATTAAAAATGTCTAAAAACTTAATTGGTTCTGGCCCTTATAAATTAGATAACTATATTAGGGGAAAAATTTTAGTTTTAAAGAAAAATCCTTTATGGTCAGGTAAAAACCATCCAGCTAATAAAGGGAAATGGAATTTTCCCACCTTAGTTTTTCGTTTTGTAAACAGTGAAGCTGACATTTTGTTGAGAATGGAAAAAGAGCATTTAGATTTTTCACATCTCAGTCCAGAAGCTTTTGTAGAAAAAACAAAAAAAGCCCCATGGGGAACAAAAATTAAAAAAGTAGAGTACGCCAATAAAGAGCCTAGTGGATATGGTTTTATTGGTTTAAATTTTCAAAAAGATCTTTTTAAAGATCTAAAAGTAAGAAAAGCCCTTGCCCTTCTTCTCAATCGTAAATTGATGAATGAAAAGTTTCGCTATAATCAGTCAGAGCTAGTAAGAGGTCCTTGGTATTTCTGGAGTGAGTATGCTGATCCAACAATTCCTCCCATAAAATTTAATCCTCAAAAAGCCCTACAACTTTTAAGATCAGCTGGCTGGGCAGATAAAGATAAAAATGGTTTATTAGAAAAAACAATTCAAGGGGTAAAAAAAGAATTCAGATTTACGCTCATTTTTGCAAATCCTGAGTCAGAAAAATATCTCACTATTTATCAAGAGGATTTAAAAAAAGCAGGTATTAAACTCAATCTTAAAATTTTAGATTGGTCTTCTTTTTTAAGGCTCTTAGATGATAAAAATTTTGATGCCACTATGTTAGGTTGGTCTGGCGGATCTGTTGACATTGATCCTAAACAGATTTGGCATAGCGCAAGCTCGCAACATAAAGGCTCTAACTTTATCAGTTACTCTAATCCAAAAGTAGATACTTTAATTGACAAAGCAAGGTCTCAACTTAACCGAAAAGAGAGGATAAAAACTCTTAAAAAAGTGTATCGCCTAATTGCAAAAGATGTCCCCTATCTTTTTTTATTTCATAACAGAAAAAGATTTTACGGTATAAATAAACGTATCCTTACACCAAAACCTAATTTTAACTATAATATAGGAATGTTATTTTGGAAATTTAAAGAACCAACACTTAAAAAGGATTAAGCACTTGTTTAAATACACTTTAAAAAGACTTCTTCTAATTATTCCAACTCTAATTGGCATCACCTTAGCTTGCTTTGTGATTACTATAACAGCTCCTGGTGGACCTATTGAACAAAAATTAGCTGAGTTACGGTTTGCTGGAGCTGAAGGAAGTCAATCCAGTTCAAGCAATGATTATGGTGTACCTCAAGAAATCATTGATAATCTAAAAAAACAATATGGTTTTGATAAACCTATTCCCATTCAATATCTGATATGGCTTAAAAATGCTGTTACTTTTAACTTTGGAGACAGTTTTATTTATGAAGAGCCTGTTTCCAGTCTAATTTTAGAGAGGATTCCTATCAGTCTTCAATTTGGTCTTATATCTTTTATCTTAACTTATTTAGTTTGTATCACTTTAGGAGTCGCTATGGCTGTAAAAAAAGATAGCCTTTTTGATATAAGCTCTTCTATTGTTTTAATTGTTTTATACTCCATTCCTCCCCTTATGCTAGGAATCCTACTTAAAGTTTTTGTAGCAGGAAGATGGGATTTATTTCCAATAGGAGATCTTTATTCAGACATGTATTTTGAAAAAGAGTTTTGGGGAAGAGTTCTCGATCGCATTCATCATTTTATTCTCCCAATGCTCTGCTATATGATAGGAAGTTTTACTATTCTAACTCAGTTCATGAAAAACAATCTTTTAGAAGAGATTAATAAAGATTATGTGAAAACAGCTCGCGCAAAGGGTCTATCAAAAAAAACAGTTTATTATAAACATGCTTTAAGAAATGCTCTTGTTCCTATTGCAACTAGTTTTGGAAGCATTTTTTCATTTTTTTTGGCTGGCTCTTTAATTATAGAAAAAATATTCAACATTCCGGGAATAGGATTATTAGCTTTTGATTCCACTGTCGCTAGAGACTATAATGTTATTATGGCTTTAATATTTATTCAGTCCCTTCTTTTTATCGCTGGTCGCATTTTTAGTGATTTAATTTATGTTGTAATAGACCCAAGGATTGATTTTTCATGATAGAAAAACTAATAAAAAATCCTTTAACTTTAAAAAGATGGCGTATCTTTAAATCGCGTAAAACCAGTTGGGTTTCCTTATGGTTTTTTTTGTTTTTTCTTTTAATCAGTTTAACAGCAGAGTTTTGGTCTAATAGCAAGCCTTTAATTTTACATTATCAAGGCTCTTTATACTTTCCGGTTATAAAAAAATATTCTCCTGAAACTTTTAATTTAAAAGATCAACATATTGTAAACTATAGACAGTTAGAATTTAAAAAAGGAGATTGGGTAGTATGGCCTATTGTGAAATGGAATCCATTGGAAAGTAATTTAGAAGTAAAAAAATTTCCAAGTCCTCCCAGTGTCACTAACTGGTTAGGAACTGATGATAGAGGCAGAGATGTTTTATCTAGATTGCTTTATGGTTATCGTTATAGTATTGGTTTTGCTCTTTGTGTTTGGATTTTATCCTACTTTATTGGAAGTCTTTTAGGGGCTTTAATGGGATACTTTGGATCTATTACAGATATCATAGGACAAAGACTTGTAGAAATTATAGATGCGCTTCCCTTTCTTATTATTTTAATGGCTTTAACCACCATAGTAGGAAGAAGTTTTATTTTTATGATTGTCTTTATGGCTTTTTTTTCTTGGGTTTCAATCTCTTTATATATGAGAGCCGAGTTTCTCCGTTTGCGAAAGCGCGCCTT
Organism: Pseudobdellovibrionaceae bacterium; assembly: GCA_026712605.1. Taxonomy (GTDB): domain Bacteria; phylum Bdellovibrionota; class Bdellovibrionia; order Bdellovibrionales; family UBA1609; genus JACOND01. Next base: position 3,380 of record JAPORL010000160.1, read on the forward strand.
TGTAGAAGCCAGTCGATCCTTAGGACGAGGACATTGGGGTTTGATTTGGAAACAAATTTTCCCTAATGCTTTAAACCCTATCATTACCTTTTCTCCCTTTTCTTTAGCTAGCTTTATTGGAGTCTTAGCTGTTTTAGATTACTTAGGTTTTGGACTTGTGCCTCCCACTCCTAGTTGGGGAGAGATGTTTAGCCAAGCAGAAAAACATGTAACAACAGCTTGGTGGCTAGCCTTATTTCCCTCTATAGCGCTTTTCTCCACTTTACTTTCTCTTACTTTTATTGGAAATGGAATGAGAGATGCTTTTGATCCTAAAGAAATTGCTTAATTCAAAAATATGTAAACATCTTGTTAAGTCACTTTTTGCCCAATCGCAGTTCTGAATTCTTGAAGCTTATCTATTTTTGTTTAAGTTTCTTGATCAAAAGCTTATTAAGATACAAAGTTAAAAGCGAGTTCGGATTTGATAACAATGCGACTGTAAGTCGCTTTTTAGTAAAATTTATG
>JAPORL010000037.1:0-1721 GCA_026712605.1 Pseudobdellovibrionaceae bacterium
CCCTCTCCGCCACTTAATTAGAGATAAAACTTTCAAAGGGATTCGAATTGAGTGAACGAATTTGCCAGAAGCTTTTAAAATAAGATTAAAAATGACTTTATTTTAATTGGCTAAGAGATAGCTTACATAAATATTTTAAGGGCTCTATGATAGAAACACCTTTAAGACAAGAGCTTCTAAAGTCTTTATTGTTATATTTGTTTAAATCCATTTTTAATTGTTTTAAATCTTGTTTTTGAGGGAGATCATTTTTATTGTACTGTAATACTAAAGGGAAATAAAATAAATTTTTACCTTGAGCGATTAAAAGCTCTTCCATTTCTAAAAAAGAATCTTTGTTTTTTTGTCTGTCTTCTATTTTTGAACTGGCTACAAAAATAATACCATCTGTTCCCCTGAGTAAAAATTCATTTTGTTTTTTTGATTCATTATTCAAATTATAAATATGAAAAAAAGTTTTAAAACTAAAAATTTTACCAATAGAAAGTATTATGGCGTATAGCTTTTTTTTAAAAGACAGTTCAATAAAACTCATATAGTTTTTATTAAAATGTTTTTGAATGTATAAAAGCGAGCTTTTTTTTCCTGAGCCTTCAGGACCATAGTAAAGAATTTTATAGTGGATTTCTTTAGAATTGGTGTTTATTATAGACATTAAAAGTAACTTCTGTTTTCAATAGCTTGTCCCAAAGTTTTATTATCTACAAAAGACAGATCGCTTCCTAAAGGGATTCCTAAAGCCGGTCTGGAAATTTTTATATCTAGTTCTTTAAAGCTTTCCATAATATAAAGAGCTGTCGTATCTCCTTCTAAGTCAGAGTCAATAGCTAAAATCATTTCTTTAAATGATTTTTTAAGGACTCGCTCTTTTAATTGTTTTAAGGTTAAATCTTTTGGATGAATGTGGTTTAATGGAGATAAAACGCCATGTAACACATGATAATAGCCTTTAAAAATACCACAATTTTCTATTCTAAATATATCAAAAGCTTGTTCTACGACACAAATTAAATCTTTATTTCTGGAATCATCTTCACAAAAAGAGCAGAGATCTTTTTCCTCAGTGAAGCTAAAACACTCCTTACATTTTTTAATTTTATGATTTAAATTGGATAGAATAGAGGAAAGAGATTTTAGATCTTCTGTTTTTAAAAAATATTGAACTAATCTTTCTGCGCTACGAGGGCCTATTCCGGGAAGCTTTTTTAACTCAAACATTAGGGATTGGATAAGAGGCAAACCTTTCATATTATTTATTTCAAATTTCTTGCTTGTTTTTGTCAATCTTTTTAACAGATTTAATTTTTCCTTTAAACAGATGAGTTACCTGATTGACAAAGGAATTATTTTTTGCTTGTTTTAAAAGCTCGCTTTGTTCTATAGATTTTTTTTCTTCTCTTATAGAAACAAGAGGCTCCTTATAAAAAGAAAAACCTATATTCACTTCTTCTGATGTATTGAGAAAAAGTTTTAACTCTTTTTCTAGATTTTTAAAAAAATTTTTTTCTTCTATTTTTTTTTTGTAAAAAGAAAAACTTTCAGGAATAAAAAGGTGAAATAAGTTTGAAGACTCTTTTTTGAAAGATATATTTTCCATTAAAGCGGCTAAATTTTGATCCCTTTTTCTTAGATATTCTATAAACTCAAATCGCTTTTGAAAATCTTTCAATGGCTTTTTATTTTTATTGAGAGTCTTATCTAATAGGATGGAATTCTCAGAA
>JAPORL010000037.1:1731-3883 GCA_026712605.1 Pseudobdellovibrionaceae bacterium
CTTTGTTTTTAATAGAATAAGAGGCTGATTTTTTAATAAATGTTAAAGGAGTTATTTCTTCTATTTTTGGAGCTGAACAGACTCTTAGAAGAAGAACTTCTAAAAGCATTTCACTATCTTGACAAAAACGCATCTCTTTTTCTCCTTTTAAAAGCATATCAAATAAAAAATTCAGCTCTTCAGAACTGATATTTTGAATCTCTTGTTTCATAAATTCAATTTCTTCTGAAGAAGCTTGAACTAAAGGAGGATTGTTTGAAGGGTTTTGCTTTAAAAATAAAAGATGGCTGACAGATTCAATTAAGTTTTGTAAAAAAAGCTTTGATTCAACCCCTTTTTTTCTTAAACGAGATAAAAGAGTTATAATATCCTGCTCTTTTTTTTTCAATAAAGCGGATAAACAATCTTTAATCAGTTGAGGATCGCTTAAGCCTAAAATTTTTATAACCTCTTTTTTGTTATTCCCGCAAAAGGTTATAACTTGATCTAAAAGACTTTGAGCATCTCTTAATGAGCCACGAGACTGTTTGGCTAATAACCATAAAATAGAATCAGAAATAGAAAAGTTTTCTTTTTTACAAATCATTTCCAGCTGATTTTTTATAGACAAAGGAGAAAGCAGGTGAAAATCCAATTTTTGAGAACGAGATAAAACAGTAAGAGGAATTTTATGCTGTTCTGTTGTTGCCATAATAAAAATGACATGAGGGGGAGGCTCTTCTAAAGTTTTTAAAAGGGCATTAAAAGCGCTTTGAGAAAGCATATGAACCTCATCAATAATATAAATCTTCCAGTAGCCTGTGCTGGGCATATAGGAAATGGTATCTTTGAGCGTGCGAATAGCTTCTACACCATTGTTACTTGCTCCATCAATTTCTATCACATCTAAGTGACGGCTTTTTCCAATGAGAAGACAGTCTTCGCATTGATCACAAGGAACCTCTTTATAGTTTTTACATCTTAGGCTTTTAGCTAAGATTCTGGCTGTTGAAGTTTTTCCTGTTCCCCTAGGACCTGTGAAAATCAAAACAGGGTATAAGCGCTTTTGTTTCAAAGCATTGCTTAAAACTTGTCGGACAGAGTCTTGCCCAATGAGTTGTGAAAAATTTTTAGGCCGCCATTTTCTAGCTAAAACCTGATAGGACATAGTTTGTAGCTTAAATTTATTTGTTTTGTTTGTCTAGCCAATTGGAAAAAAGCTCTCCTTGGCCCTTTGGAATTCGTATGGGATGAGAGGCAATATATTGAGGAATTTTATATTTTTTAAGTGAAGGGTTTAATTTTTTTAGTTCTTTTAAAGAGATTCCAGTTTCAATTGAGATTTTTTTTAAATTAGATCCTCCTGGAATATAAAAAATATCATAATTATAAGGTGTTAAAACGACAAAATTTTTTAAACCGTATTGAGAAGGTCTTTTTAAAATATGATTTGCCGCTAGAATTTTTGGCACATAAAGACTGGTTTCCCTTGGAAAATCAGCTTTTTTATAAAGTTTCCAAAAATTACTTGTCTGATGCTTTTTTATCAGACCTCTTAATCGGTTTTCGCCCATATTATAAGCAGACATAGCTAGTAACCAATCTTCAAACTCTATATAGAGTTTATACAGATAAGAGGCCGCCGCTTGAGTGCTTCTTTCAAAATCTTGTCTTTCATCAATCCATGAATTAATTTTTAAACCAAATTCTAAGGCAGTGGGTTTTATAAATTGCCAGTAACCGACAGCTTTGGCCGAGCTAATAGCTCGAGGAGAAAGGCTACTTTCTACAAGACTCATAGAAACTAAGTCTTTTGGCAGACCTTGAGCTTTAAAAATTTTTTTCATCCTAGGAAAATAACGATAAGATCTTTTAAGCCAAAGCTTTAAATAGGAAGATTGGTTTTTGCTGAAAAAATAAATCCATCTTTCTACTTCTGGATTATAAATTGTAGGAAAGTTTTTTATGTAAGAGTTTTTGTTATTTAAAAAGACAGGCTCAGCAGACACTGAATGAGAAGAAAAAAAAGAAAAACAAATAATAAATAACATCATGTTATTATATAAACAAGACTTCCCAATTTAAGTATTGAGTTTTAAAGCAGAAAAGTCAAAAAATGACAGCAGGCTTCATTTTTCCTCAGGATTAGTAATTAAAAAGATTTCGTTAGGAA
>JAPORL010000118.1 GCA_026712605.1 Pseudobdellovibrionaceae bacterium
CAGGGAAAAAATATATAAATCATATCCTTCGTGTTCTTCCTTTATTTAGTAAGATACAGTATGAAGCGGGAATGGTTCGTTTTTTTAGAAGTTTTCGCTCTTTGTTAGGAGCTGGTGTGAATTTTTTACAAGCCTTAGATATATCTTATAGTATAGCTGATCATAAAGAAGTTCAAAAGGGTATAAAAATCGCTAGAGCTTATGTCTTAAAGGGCAAAAGTTTTTCTCAGGGTTTGTTAGTCAGTAAAGCGTTTCCCACTTTAGTTTCTGAGATGGCTCAAATTGGAGAACAGAGTAGTAAAATAGAAAATAGCCTTGAAAACCTGACAACATACTATGAGGATAATTTGGATAATTTAACATCTAGTTTAATAAAAATGATTGAGCCTTTACTTATAGTTTTTTTAGGAGTGATTATTGGAACTATTATTTTAGGACTTTATTTACCAATATTTAAAATGGGAGAATTATTTTAATTATTTTTTAAAGGAATATATTTAAAAAAGAATAAATATTAAAACAAGGAGTATCTTATGGGAGTATTCATATATCATGTAGAAGAAAAAGGAAAATTAATAAAGCATGAGATTAAAGCTAAAACATTACAGTTAGCACGATTAAAGTTAAACGCTCAGCAAATCACACCTGTTTTTATAAAAGAAAAACCGATGATTCCTTTTTTGAGTGGTGGTCAAAAAAAAGTTTCAGCTCTTCAACTTAACTTTTTTACCAGACAGCTGTCTTTTTTAATTAAGTCGGGTGTCTCCTTAGCTCAATCTATTCAGTTATGTATTAATACAAGTAGTTCACATGAATTTAAGCAAACTTTAAAGGATATATTGAGACGATTAGAAGCTGGACAGAGTTTTTCAAGATGTTTAAATAGTCATCCTCATATTTTTGACGGATTTTATGTTAATATGGTTGTTTGTGCTGAAGAGACAGGTCGTTTAGATGAGGTTCTAAAAGATCTAGGAGATTATTTAGAAAAAGCTCAAAAGATTAAATCAAGAGTGAAATCAGCTATGATGTATCCTATAATTGTTTTGATTATTTCACTTCTTATCATTACTGGAATTATACTGTTTGTTGTTCCACAATTTGCGGCTTTATATCAGGGTAAGGGAGAATTACCAGGCTTAACCCAAGCTTTAGTTTCTTTAAGTGATCTGCTTAAAAATAATCTTATCTATTTTATAGGGACTTTAATAGCGATACCCTTAGTTTTGCGTTATTTTGCGCAAACAGAATCTGGAAAAGTTTTTTTTCAAAAATTAATTATGAATATGCCTTTATTTGGAAAGATAAAGTATCAAGCGGCAATGGTTCGTTTTTTTAGAAGTTTTTATTCTTTATTAAAATCAGGAGTTAATTTTTTACAAGCTCTGGATGTGTCCTATAATATATCAGAGCATCCTCAGATACAAAAAGGTATTCAGTTATCTAGAGATTATGTTACTCATGGAAAGAGCTTTTCTAAAGGTCTTAAAGAGAGTAAAGTCTTTCCTTCTTTGGTTTATGAAATGGCTCAAATTGGAGAGGAATCTGGTAAAATAGATCAAAGTTTTAGGAATCTCACCGACTATTATGAAAATGAGCTTGATAATCTAATAGCTGGTTTAATAAAAATGATTGAACCTATTTTATTGGTTGTTTTAGGAGGTATTGTTGGTATTATGGTTTTAGCACTTTATCTGCCTGTATTTAAAATGGGAGATTTGGTTAATTAAACTTTGTTCCATTTAAAGCTTTCTTCATGTTTAAACTGAGTTCTCCTTTATTTTTTTTAAAAGATACTAGGTTGATTGTCTTTTTTATAAGATCATTTGTTCATTTCTTTGTTTTATTGAGCTTAATAGCTCATCAATTTTTATTTCCTTATTTTATAGATTCTAATTTATCAGTTTTTGGCTATACCCTTTGCTTTTTTATTTTATTTTTTGATAGTCTATTTGTATTTTTTTACAAAGATCAGCAAAAAAACTTTGAATTGTTTTTATTTTTTCTATCAGCTTTATTTTTAGCGTTTTTAACTATTTTATTGACAGAATTAATTTTTCTGCCATTGATATTTTTTCTTATATTTCTCTATGTTTTTCCTTTATTTTTAGTAGGGAAGAGTCGCTTAGCCTTTATTTTTTTATTGTACCTTCTTATTTTATTTCCTATTGCATTTTCTTTGAAAAATTTTGAATCTTATGAGGGTAGATTATCTTTGATTATTTTAACTCATTTAGTTTTATTTGCTATTTTTATTTTTAGTTTTTTGTTTGTTGTTATTTTAAATTTATTTCAAAATAAAAATTTGCTAAATTTAGATTTAAAAAACGATAAATTTAGTAAATTAAATATATCTTTAAACTTATCAAAAAAACTTCAATCTTCATTAAATTTTTTAGTAAAAAATTTTTTAGAAAAAGAAAATAAGAGTATAGATTCTGATTTTTATAAAATTAAAAAAGAATTACAGAATGTTAAAAAATTTATAGAAAAATTTATAGAAATTCAAGGCTTAAATAAAATAACTTTATCTAATCAGCCTGTAGATATAAAATATATTTTACAGGAAAGTTTAAAAAGAATCGAGTCACATAAAAACAGATCAGAAAACTTAAAAATATATGATGAAGGTTTTACTTCTTTTGAAATTAATGCATCTTCAAAACATTTAATAAAATGTTTTGAAGAAGTGTTAATTAATGCTTTTGAAGCTTTACAAAATGAAAAAAATCCTATTGTTAAGATTTATTGTTTGAGACAAAGAGCCAATCTCTCAATTCGCTTTTTAGATAATGGACATGGAGTTGAAGAGGATGATATAGATCATCTTTTTGAGCCTTTGTTTAGTAAGAGATTTGGTTTAAGAGGTTTAGGTTTATATTATGTAAAAAAAGTGATTAAAGCTCATCAAGGAGAAATTAAAGTTGAAAGAGAGAATCCTTGGACAAAATTCACTATTAATCTCCCTTTGACACACAGCTATTACGATAAAGGTATTGGCTTTTTTAAAAGTTTAAAAATTAAGAAAAAAGTGGCTTAAACACCAAAAGAAGTTCCACAGCCACAGGTGTCTTTAGCATTGGGATTTGAGAAAATAAAGCCTTTTCCATTAAGCCCTCCCTCATAGTCTAAAGTCATTCCCATAATATAAAGTAAACTTTTTCCTTCAATAACTAAGGAGACTCCATTGGATTTAAAAATCTTATCACTTTCAGATGTTTTTTCATCAAAATCTAATTTATAAGAGAAGCCTGAACAGCCTCCTTCTTTTATAGAAATTCTTAAAGCTTTTTCAGAAGAAATATTTTCCTTATTTTTTAGCTCTTTAATGTGTTCAGCCGCCGAGAATGAAATATTTATCATGATTTAAAGCTATCAGATTTTATGTCAAAACTCAAGACCTGATATTTTTTTGATTTTAAAATTTAAGGAAGGCAGACCAAATAAGCGATCCAAGATTCGCAAATATCTCCGTTTTTAACGGGTTTAAAAATTCCATTGCCTTCTCCCTTTTTATCAGTTCCTTCCCAATAAACATGCACTTTGGAAAATCCCGCTTCAATTAAAATATCTTTTAATTCAGGAAGAGTCCAAAGCCTCCAATCATAAGAAAAGACTTTTTTAATTTTTTTTTCGCCTTTTCTTTTAAAATGGATATAAAAATGACCAGTCCGGCTAATAGGGTCAAAGTAATCTAAATCCCAGTAGTAGCTAAAGTTTTCATGTTGTATCTCTTCTTCTGAAAGCTCTTCGCATTCCGTTCCTCCCAGAACATCAATAATAAATAAGGATTTTTTAGAAAGACATTTAAGAGCATTTTTAAAATATTTTAACATTAAGCTTCGCTCTTTTAAAGTAAAGTAAGAAAAATTGCT
>JAPORL010000224.1 GCA_026712605.1 Pseudobdellovibrionaceae bacterium
CTAAAATATTTTTTAATTCACCTACATGTTTTTTAGCTTTATTAGCTTTTTCTTTTTCTTTCTTAGCCATGAGCTGACCAATTTCTTGTGATTTTTGATTTTTTTGACGCCTCAGCTCTTCTACTTTTTGAATGCTTTTATTTTTCTCTAAAATTAAGTTTTGAACTTCCAATATCTTTTTTTTGGAAACACTTTTTCGACCTAAATTTTGAATACAAGACTCTAAATTCGTTAATAAAAGCTTTTGATCAATCATAGTGAGATACTAAAGATAGGTTACAGATTTTTTATAAAAGAGCTTGCTTTTTTGCAAGCAAAAAAGATTGACAAGACTTAAAGAACAAAAAATAATATATAAAAAAGTTTTAAAATATGGATTACGAGACTTTAAAATGGGAACAAAGAAAAGCTGTTGCTTATCTTACTATTTCTCGTCCAAAATCTTTAAATGCTTTAAATTTAAAGGTTCTTGAAGAATTGGATCATTGTTTATCTCATTTGGATAAACAATCTGTTCGCGTTTTAATTATTCAAGGGGCAGGAGATAAAGCTTTTGTTGCAGGCGCTGATATTAAAGAAATGTCTGAGCTTACAGCGAAAGAAGCTGAAGAATTTTCTAACACAGGGCAAAGGATTTTTTCACTTTTAGAAAATTTACCTTTTCCAGTTATTGCCTTGATTCAAGGTTTTGCCTTAGGAGGTGGCTTAGAGCTAGCTTTGGCTTGCGATATACTTATTTTAGAGGAAAACTCAAAAATAGGGCTTCCTGAAGTGACTTTAGGTTTGTTTCCCAGCTTTGGTGGAACACAAAGATTAACGAGAGCTGTTGGTTTTTACAAAGCTAAAGAAATGATTTTTTCTGGAAATTTTTACACAGCTCAGTCGGCCTACAACATGGGTTTAGCTAATCATGTTTTATCTAAAGATCAGTTAGAAGCTAAGCTAGAGGAATATGCCGAAACTTTTCAAAAAAGAGGCCCTTTAGCTATAGCCAAAGCTAAAAAACTCATTCAAAACAACAAAGGTTTAAATTTAGCCTTAGCTTTAAAAGAGGAGGCTAAGGAGTTCGGGATTTTGTTTGATAAAGAAGACAGCAGGGAGGGAATGCATGCTTTTATTGAAAAGCGCTCTCCTCAATTTAAAGGAATTTAATTTGTATTTTTTAAAATTTTAGCTAAGGAGAATTATTTTATAGCAAGTTTTTGCTTTTTTCAGATTATTTTAATGCTAAAAGTGAAAGCTTTAAATCTGTAAAAATAAAAAAAGACTGGCAAATTAATTTTTAAAAGGAGAAAAAATGATAAGTCTTTGTGAATATATCTGGATTGATGGAGCTATACCCACTAGAAAACTTCGCTCTAAAGCTCGCTTTGTGTTTTTTAATAAAAAAGAGGAAGACATTTCTCTTTCTGATTTTCCAGAATGGGGCTTTGATGGCTCTTCTACTTATCAAGCTCAGGGGAATAATTCTGACCTCATTTTGAAACCTGTAAATTTTGTGAAAAATCCTTTAAGAGGTGAGGGAAACTTTTTATTAATGTGTGAGGTTTTAAATCCTGATAGAACCCCTCATCCCTCTAATACAAGAGCTAAATTAAGGCGAATCTTATCAGAAGGCGCTGAAAAAGAAGAGCCTTGGTTTGGAGTGGAGCAGGAATACACTTTGTTTAAAGACAGGATACCTTTAGGCTGGCCAGACAAAGGCTATCCAGCGCCACAAGGCCCTTTTTATTGTGGGGTAGGCGCAGATGAAGTTTTTGGAAGAGAACTTGTAGAAGATCATACTGAGTCTTGTATTTATTCTGGTCTTATGATTTTTGGAATCAATGCTGAAGTTATGCCTGGGCAATGGGAGTTTCAAATTGGCTATAGAGGAATTGAAGGAGAAGACCCAAGCCCTTTAAATGTAGGAGATCATACTTGGATAGCGCGCTGGCTTCTTTATCGTTTAGGAGAGGATTTTGGAATTACAGCTACTCTTGATCCTAAACCCGTTAGAGGAGATTGGAACGGGGCAGGACAACACACCAACTTTTCAACAAAATCTATGAGGGACCCTAAAACAGGTGGAGCCACAATAAAAAAATATATAGAATTACTATCTAAAAAACATAAAGAGCATATTGATGTTTATGGTCACCGTTTGTCTGAGAGATTAACAGGTCTTCATGAGACTTGTCATATTAATGAATTTAGGTCTGGGGTAGCAGATAGAGGAGCTTCTATTCGTATCCCTCGTCATGTTTCTGAAAAAGGTTATGGTTATTTAGAAGACAGAAGACCAGGAGCTAATGCCGATCCTTATGAAGTTTCTACTAGAATCTTGAAAACAATTTGCGAAATTTAAAAACGATTTACTACAAAGTGGCTTTCAGTCGCTATTTAGCTCAAATCCGAACTCGTTTTTAAATCTTGGATTCAAGAACTCAGTGCAACAGTGTAGTAAAAAATAAGGTCAGGAAAATAAGACTTATTTAAAGTATCCTTCAGTTTGATACAAAGCGACTTTCAGTCGCTATTCAGCTCAAATCCGAACTCCTTTTTAACTTTGTATCTTACAAGCTTTTAATCAAAAGACTTAAATAGATAAATTTCTAAATTCTAGTTCTTAAAAATGCAATGCGTCAAAAAGCATGTCTAAATCTTAAATTTATAGTAAAGAAAAAGTGTATATCTTAAAAAATAAAGGATTTATTTTTTTTAGTGTAAGTGTTCTGAAAATTTTTAAATATGTTTTTAAGATTAATTAATTATTTTTGTAGTTTTGGTTTATTCCTATGTGCTTTTGTATCTTCTGAAACCTTAATTATACAAAGTTCAGATCAGCATTCTTCTTATAAAAAAATGTCAAATTTTTTAGCGAGTATAGAGGTTTTATCTAGGCGATTTAAAACAAGCTATCCAAAAGGTTCTGTTGTTATTGTCATAAATGGAGACTTTTCAGGTTTTGGTCAAAATGCGCAGTTTCATTGGGATAGAGGAAGTTTTGGCTATATTATTTTATCTGAGTTAGCAAAAAAATACTCCATTATTTATACCTTTGGTAACCATGATGCCTTTGCTTGGTCAGACTCTCAGCTTTTTTTAGAACAAATGAGCTTATTAAAACATAGTGGGGTTAATCTTGTTGTAGAGAACACTGTTTTTTACCCTGAATATCAAGATTTATTTAAGCCTTATGTGGATATTCCTCTGTCTTCTGAAAACAAAATGAGGTTGATTGGCTATACAATTCCTGATCGCAAAAAAGATACTTTATTGAGGTTTCAAGAAAATAGTCCAATGGTTATTGAAAAATTCACGGGTTTAAATAGCATAGAAAGACATTTAAAAGAGGCAAATTCAAAAGATGAGATAAAAGCTGTAGCTTTATCTATGCATTTAGGTGTTAGCAAAGTGAAGAATACTCTTTCTAAATTAGACTCAGATACAAAAGCAAAATTAAAAATAGCTTTTGCTGGACATGATCATAAAAATATAACTTATAAATTGGCTAACACGCAAATTATTGATTCGGGAGCCTATTTTAAATTTAGTCAGATTTTATTAGATAATAAGGGTGAAATACTTTCTTTAAGCTTTTTTAATACAAAAGATCAATCTGATTTTTCTTTATTAGTTGATGAAAACAGTTTAGAGTATAGTTTAATTAATGATATTAGAAATTTTTTAACTTCAAAAACAATACGAGAAAATGAATTCAGACCTTTAATTTTTCCTGTTTTATTTGATATTCCAAGAAAAACAAATGGACATAAAATTGAAGTTCAGAAATCAAGTGAAAAAGACAAAAAACCTCCTTGTATGAAAACGTTTAAAGGAAAAAAAGCTTTTAAATCTTTACTTTTTAAATAAAAATAGATATG
>JAPORL010000136.1 GCA_026712605.1 Pseudobdellovibrionaceae bacterium
CAATGTCAAAAAGATGAGAGGTATTTAAAAGAGATCAACAGTTTTGAAGCTGAGATTGAAAAAATAGAATCCCTTCACAAAAAAGATGAGTTTATCAAAGCTTTAGATCTATTGCAGGAGACTTGGGTTGATGCTACATTTCCTGGCAAACATTCTGATATTTACACTAACTTGGAATTCTTAGAGAAATTGCGAATGCAAAATTGAGTCATTAAAAGAGGGAACTTTTACCTTAAGTTTGCTTTAATCATATTTTTTGCTTGAACCAGCTTGTCAAACTCTTTTACTGTTAAAAAACCAAGTTTTTGAGTGGCTTCTTTTAAAGTTATATCCTTTTTATAAGCTAACTTTGCAATCTGGCTCACTTTATCATAACCAAGATGAGGATTTAAAGCTGTAATCAGCATTAAGCTATTTTCTAAATGCTCCTTTATTTTCTTTTTATTAGCTTTCAAATCCTTTAAAGCCTTTTCTCTAAAACTATTTAAACCATCAGTTAATAAACGCACAGATCTCAAACAATTAAAAAATATCAGAGGCTTATAAGCATTGAGCTGTAACTGACCACTAGATCCCCCTAAACTCACATTCAAATCCTGACCTATCACCTGAAGACACAGCATTGTTAAAGCTTCACATTGTGTCGGATTTACTTTTCCCGGCATAATAGAGCTACCGGGCTCATTCGCTGGTAAAATGAGCTCTCCTAAACCACATCTTGGACCGCTAGAAAGTAAGCGTATATCATTTGCTATTTTTGTTAAACTGACCGCTAAAGTTTTTAAAGATCCACTTAACTCCACTAAACAATCATGATTAGAAATTTCTGAAAATTTATTTTTAGCGCTTTTAAAGTTATAGCCTGTTTTCTGTTTAATGAGATCACACACTCTTTCACTAAACTGAAGGAAAGTGTTTAAGCCAGTTCCTACAGCTGTCCCTCCTATAGGGAGAAAAAGTAAATCATCCAGATTATTCTCTATTCTTTTTTTATTCAGAGCAATTTGTTGATGAAAGGCAGAAAACTCTTGGCTTAAAGATAAAGGCACAGCATCCATTAAATGAGTCCGTCCTGTTTTTATAATAGAATCAAACTCTTTTATTTTAAGTTTTAAGCTTTTTTCAAACAAAGAAATTGCCGGTAAAAGTTTTTTCTGCGCAAAAGTATAAATAGCTACTCTCATAGCAGAGGGAACTGTATCATTAGAAGACTGAGATTTGTTCACATCATCATTAGGATGGATGCTTTTATCTCCTATTTTTCCTTTAGATAACTGAATAGCCCGATTAGCAATCACTTCATTGACATTCATATTAGTTTGTGTGCCACTTCCTGTTTGCCAAACACTTAAAGGGAAATGATCATCTAAAAATCCTTTTTGAACTTCTTGACAGGCTTTTTTAATTTTTAGAGCTTTTGTTTTATCTAAGTTATTTTTTTTGGCATGAATCTCAACACAACATTCTTTTATAAGAGCTAAAGCTTTAATAAGCTCTAAAGGCATAATATCTTGTCCAATTTTAAAGTTCTCTAAAGACCTTTGGGTTTGAGCGCCCCACAATTTATTTTTGGAAATTTTTACTTTTCCTAAAGAATCAGTTTCTATACGGTAAGACATAGTATCCCTTTTTGTCTTGAGTTTATTTTAGCAATCGGACTTTTCTATTTTACTTAAAAAACAATTCTTTAGAAAAAACAAGTTTTTTAATTTATAGAGGCTAAAAACTGAGCTGTCGCTAATTTACCGTTATCTTTTGCCAGCTCTTCAGCTGTTTTTCCCTGATTTGTTCTTATATAAATCTTAGCTCCATTTTGCACAAGAGCTTTTACAATCTTTAAATTTCCCTTTATAGCGGCATAATGAAGCGCTGTCATACCTTGTTCACTGAGTTTTTCTAAATCCGCTCTTTTGCTAATAAGAAAATTAACGGAGTTCGTTTTTCCCATAAAAGCGGCCCAGTGCAAAGGAGTTTGATTAAAGTTACTGATTTCATTAATTTTTGCTCCATGGAATAAAAGAAGATCAGCCAGATCAGTATGCCCTTGAAAAATTGACATGTGAAAGGGAGTAAATTTAAAAACACTTGTTTTAGTATGAATATTATAGCCTTGTTGTATTAGCTGATTGGCTCTATTAAAATCCCCATCAAAAACAGCTTTATGAAGTTCTGTTAGATTTCCATCCTTCATGAGATCTTCAGAATAAGCTTTTTGAGGATCAGACTGAACCCTTGCAAGCTCTCTTTTATAAGCAAGCATTGATAAAGCTATTAAAATAACAAAAATAGCACCTAAAGCTAAAAAAATCTTTTTAGTCATTTTTCCTCCTTTTTAAAAAATCTATTATAATTTTATTAAAAATTTATAAAAATATCTAGTTTTTTATTTTAAAATTAAAAATAAGATTAGGAAACCGTATATTTATTTTTTAAAAATTAGATAAGCTGTCTAAAACTCCATAAAAAAAGAGATTATTTTTTAAAAACAAACAAAGCCATTTTGAAATTTCTCTCTTAAAAAATTTATCCTCTCAATTGAGTTTATAATTTGAAAAAATTAACTAAATTTTATAAGATGTCAAAAGTTGTTAAATGAAAAACATGATCTCTAATATTGTTAAAGGACATAATTTGATTCAAAGTCAAATCCATCAGGCTTTAAAATCAAAAAGACTTCCTCATGCTTTATTATTTTCAGGACCTTCAGGGGTCGGAAAAAAAAAGATGGCTTGGGCTTTAGCTCAAAGTTTACTGTGCGAAAAAAAAATTTTAACTAAAGATTCAAATAATTTAGCTCTGCCACTTCAAGATCATAAAGAAGAGAATTACATTCCCTGTAATAATTGTTTTTCTTGCTCTTCTATTTTAAAAAATCAAAGTGAGCATGTCCTATGTATTTCCTACGAAACTTTACAAATTCGCTTAAGTGATGTTCAGCAAATACCCTCTTTTTTATCTCTTCAATCTTTTGCAAAAGCAAAAATTGTCTTGATTGATTCTGCTGAAAAACTTAATCCTCAAGCTAGTAATTTTTTGTTAAAAATAATAGAAGAGCCTCCCCCACAGTCCTTTTTTTTTCTTATCTCCTCTAATCCTTCACAAATATCCTTGACTATTCGATCTCGTGTCCAAAATATTCGCTTTTCATCTTTATCAGAAAAAATCTTAAAGGAACTAAGTCCTCAAGATACAGAGTCTTGGATGATACAAGGCGCTAGAGGTCGCTTAGATATGTTAGAAAATCTAAAACAGCAAAAAGAGTTAAGGAGTATAGCTTTTGATTTGTTTTTTGAAATATTTAAAAATAAATCTTTTTTTGAATTGAATTTTAAAGAAAAAATACAAAACAGATCGAAAGCTTTAGAAATTTTAAGATTTTGGCAGGAGCTTTTAAGAGATATTCGCCTCTTAAAGCTTAATTGTAGAGAATATATAATCCATGGAGATAAAATCAAAAAAATGGAAGGGCTCTCTCATTTCTCCACTGAGCTTTTAGATTTATGGATAAAAAAAATGATAGAAATGGAGTGGGAGCTGAATTCTAACTTTGATTTGATTTTATGCTTTGAGAATTTTATGATACTTGTTAAACAAAGCTTAAAAAGTAATTTGAATAAATTAAGATGAAAAACATGTGGATTGATACTCATGCTCATATTGATAAACTCAAGTTGAGTCTTTCAGAAGTTTTAGACAAAGCTTTTACAGCAGGTGTTTTTCGTATTGTGACAATTGGAACGGAAAAAGAAGATTGGAGTGAAGTGATAGCTTTAAGTGAAAAACATGCTCCACAAATTTATGGCACTTTAGGAATGCATCCACATACTGCTAAAGATTTTAATAAAGATTGTGAAATTT
>JAPORL010000178.1 GCA_026712605.1 Pseudobdellovibrionaceae bacterium
ATTTTTTTCAAAAGCATTGACTTCAAAAAATAAAATGCTAAGTTCATTCTATTCTATTGTGATGCCCCATCCTTTAGGACTTAAAATTTGTTAATACTTTCAAGGAGGATGTATGTTAGTTTTAACTAGAAAAGTTGGTGAAACAGTTAATATCGACGGAGATATCGTAGTTCAAGTTGTCCAAGTGCGCGGTAAACAAGTTCGTATTGGGATTTCTGCCCCTAAAAATAAAAAAGTTCAAAGAGGAGAATTACACTCTGTTTTAAACAAAGTGCTTATCCCTGATTCTTCTTTGTTAAAAAATCAGCTAAAAAATGATCTCTCAAGATAAAAAACATGAGGTTTTGGATTGATAGAGCTTGTTTAAAAGGCTCTCAATTTATAATAAAAAACTCTTTATATCATCATATTTGCCATGTCCTTAAAATAAAAAAAGGAGAATCTTTTGATCTTTTTTGTGAAGGCTTGCAAAAGTATGAAGTGGTTTTGACAAAAATTTCTGATTTTAAGGCCATAGCAAAAATTGTAAAATCTTATCAAGTCCCGCCTTTAAAAAAACCTTATTTGCGTTTAGCTGTCTCTTTACCCCGACTTTCTAAAATGGAAAGTCTTATAGAAACAGCTGTGGAACTTGGAGTAAAAGAGATACAACCTTTTATTTCTGAATATAGTTTTTTTAAAGATCAATCTAAACTAAAGTCTACCAGACAAAAAAGATGGAATAAAATAGCAAATCACAGTTTGGCCTTATCGGGACGAACAGAAAAACTTGATATTTTGCCTTTAATAAATCTTTTTGAAATAAAAATTCCAAAAGGGGATTTAGCTTTGATAGCCTATGAGGGAAATATAAAAGCCCCCAGCTTAAAAGAACTTCTTGAAAAGAATAAAACGAACTCTTCTATTTGGCTTTTTATAGGAAGTGAGGGAGGCTTTTCTTTAAGGGAAGTTGAAGAGTTTATTCAATCTACAAAGGCTTTTGCTTTTACGATGGGAGAGCAGATATTAAAATTGGAAACGGCTTGCTTGTTTGCTTTAAGTGTTTTAAAATACCACTATCATTTATAGGGGGATTTTTGAAACTGCCGGTCTCTAAACTTAGCAGTAAAATCTTAGGAGATTTATTTGAAAAAAGCTCTTTAAAAGAGCAACATTTTTTTCCAAGAAAAGTTCCCAACTGCTCTTTTTTAAAAAAGGAGTCGCTTAAGTTAAAAGAATTGAATAAACACACAAAATGAAAAATAATTGGAAAATAATTAGAAAATATAAAGATATTGAATTTGAAAAAAGCTCGCAGGGAATAGCTAGAATTACAATAAATCGTCCTGAAGTTCGCAATGCTTTTCGCCCTCTTACTGTGGAAGAGATGAAATCCGCTTTTGAAATTTGTCGGGAAGATACTAGTATAGGAGTTGTCATTTTAAGAGGGAAAGGAGACAAGGCTTTTTGCGCAGGAGGTGATCAAAAGTTAAGGGTGAAAGGGGGTTATAAAGATTCTAAGGGTTTAGCTAGACTTAATATTTTAGATGTGCAAAAGCAAATTCGCTTTTTGCCAAAGCCTGTGATAGCAAGTGTAGCTGGTTATGCCATAGGGGGAGGGCATGTGCTTCATGTGGTATGTGATCTTACAATAGCGAGCGATAATGCTATATTTGGTCAGTCAGGCCCTAAAGTAGGCTCTTTTGATGGGGGTTTGGGAAGCTCCTATTTATCAAGAATTGTGGGTCAAAAAAAAGCGAGAGAAATTTGGTTTCTTTGTCGTCAGTATTCCGCTAAGGAAGCTTTAAAAATGGGATTAGTCAATAAAGTGGTTCCTTTAAAATCCTTAGAGAAAGAAACACTTAAATGGGCGATAAAAATTTTAACACACTCTCCTTTAGCTTTAAGGTGTTTAAAAATGGCCTTAAATGCAGATTGTGATGGTCAAATGGGCTTATTAGATTTATCAGCCCAAGCCACTCTTTTATATTACTTAACAGCTGAAGCTGAAGAAGGAAAAAAAGCTTTTTTAGAAAAAAGGAAAGCCGATTTTTCATCTTTTCCCCGTTGGCCTTAATAGTCTTATGACAGAAAGCTTTTTATTTGCTATTTTTTTTTTAATAGTTTTGCCTTTTGTTTTTGAAATTTTTTTGAAATTACTAAACTTTAAGTCTAAGTCTTTTTTAAATCTTCCGTCATTTTCAGTGAGAAAAATTTTTTATTATTTTATTTTAGGCTCACGAGTTAAAACATGGCCAGTTAGTCTTATTCCTGTCGCTATGTCTAGCGCTTTAGCTTTAAGTCACGGCTTTTTTGATAAGATAATTTTTTATTTCAGCAGTTTTTCTATTTTGTTCATTCAAATTTCTGTTAATTTGTTTAATGATGCTTTTGATGGAAAAAAGGGCTTGGATGATTCTAGCCGTAAAGGGCCTTTCCGGCTTGTAGGCTCTGGCTATTTAACTTTTTCTCAAGTTCGCCTTATGGCTTTTATTTCTTGTTTTATAGCTTTCCTTTTTGGTATTCCTTTGATTATTAAAGGGGGAGCTTTAATATTATTAATTGGCTTAATCTGTTTAGCTCTAACTTATTTTTATACAGGCTCTAAATATTCTATTTTAGAATTAGGCCTTTCAGAAATTGCTGTTATTTTATTTTTTGGATTTTTTATAGTCTTTGGAGTTTATTATTTACAAACTTCAAGGATGAATTTTTCGCTCATTTATTTAAGCTTGCAATGTGGTTTGTGGGCCTTAAGCGCACTTTTGATCAATCACTTGAGAGATGAAAAAGAAGATAAAAAAAGAGCTAGAAAACATGTAGTTAGTGTTTATGGACGAATTCCTGCCTTATTTTTATTTGTAGTTTGTCAGGCTTTTATTTATCTCCTTTGTTTTTATTGGATGGGAATGGGGCTTAAATCTGGTGCTTTTTCTTTTCTTACTTTGCCTTTTTCTTTAATAATGATTTACTTAGTTTGTAATAATCTTCCTTCTAAAAAGTATAATTTTTACTTAGCTTTTTGTTCTTTTTGCTATATTTTATTTGGCTTTTCTTGGATTGCAGGCTTAATTTTTTAAAAGCAAAATAAAAAATAATTCAAATGGTTTTTTGTTAGATACATCCTTTTCAAATCCGAACCCATTTTGAATTTTGTGTGAAAAGTTTGTAAGATACAAAGCTAAAAACTTTGGACATGCGGTTTGCCACAAGGCGACTTGCAGTCGCTATGTGTTCAAATCCGAACTCGTTTTTTAGCTTTGTATCTTACAAACTTTTGATAAAGAAACTTAAACATAGTAAAGCCACTTAATTTTTCAAGCACCTATACCAGAACAAACCACTTGAAAAGCTAAGTGGCTTCATTATATAAATTATGAAGAGCTATTAAAATTTGTTCCATGATTTTTTTAAAACCCATTAAGAATTTTAGTTTATTTATTTCTAAATACCATTTAAAATTTAAACACACTAAAAACAAATCTTTAAAAGGCTGTCTTTTATGTTTTGATTTTGGCTCTGGTTTAAAAGGCTATAGTGATTTTTTACCTTGGGATTTATATGGGGAAAAAACTTTAAAAGAACAACTAAAAGATATTCAAGAAGGAAAATTCAGCCAAAGATTTTTAATAGCCAAGCAGTTAGCTTTTTTAGACGCTAAAGCTCGTTTGGAAAAAAGAAATTTGTTTTTTTCTTTAAAAATTCCAGCCAGTCATTTTTTAATTGAAAATCTTTTAGATTTTGAATTTTCAAAAAAACTCTTTGAATTTAAAATAATAAAAGTCAAATTAAAAACAGATCATCTCCTAGAACAAGTGAGAATATTAAAAAGTTTGAGTGATATTTTAAAAAATGTAAAATGGA
>JAPORL010000018.1 GCA_026712605.1 Pseudobdellovibrionaceae bacterium
TTATTGATCAAAAGCTTGTAAGATACAAAGCTAAAAACGAGTTCGGATTTGAACATATAGCGAGTACAAGTCGCTTTATGACAAAACGCATGTCCAAAATTTTTAGCTTTGTATCTTACAAGCTTTTCACACAAAGTTAAAATTTATTAAGAATAAAGTCTTTCTAAGCGAGCAATTCTATTTTCTAAAGGCGGGTGTGTAGAAAACCAATTGGCTCTTTTATCCTTACCTGAAATTTGTAAATAGTTATAAGATTCCGTATTCCCTCTTCCCGCAAAAGCCATTTGAGCTGTTGGTCCTACAGAAGTCATCCTTTGTAAAGCTTTAAGAGCTGAAATCATATTAGGAACACTGGAAAACCTAGCTCCATCCTTATCCGCTCTATATTCTCTTTTTCTTGAAAAGTAGCATAAAGCAATAGAGCCTAAAATACTGAAAGCAATTTGAAGTCCAATAAAAATAAGATGTTCCACCCATATAGATCGATCCCTCATTCTAGAAGCTATAAGTTTAGCAACGGCGCGAGCGGCTAGTAAAACCATTGTGTTAATCATACCTTGTAAAAGAGTCATGGTAACCATGTCTCCATTAGAAATATGAGCCACTTCATGCGCTATCACTCCTTCTAATTCGTCCTTGCTCATGGATTGTAAAAGACCTCTTGAAACAGCCACTAAAGATTTTTTCTTGCTAGGGCCTGTTGCAAAAGCATTGGGCTGAGGACTTTCATAAATTCCTACTTCTGGTTTATTGGGCAAACGGGCTTGCGTTGCCATTTGATAAACCATATTAACTAAATCTAACTCCTGACCGCTAGCTTTTTGAGGGTCAATAACACGAACTCCCATCATTTTTTTAGCTAAATAACGAGACAAAGCTAAAGAAATAAAAGCACCTCCAAAACCAATAATAGAATAAAAAACAATATAAAAACCCCACTCACCTTTAATCCCAAAAGCGGTAGTAATAAATAAAGCTAAAATAGAAGCTGTTGTTACAACTAAAATATTAATTAAAAGAAAAAAGAACATTCTTCTAAAAAAAGACATAAAAGCCCCCTTGATTTTAAAATAATCCGTTTGTTAAAATCCTAAGAGGAAGATAGATGATATGTAAAACAAAAGTCAAGCTCAAGTTCTATAAAAAAGCAGAAAAATAAATGCTTTTCTTTAAGAAAACTCAAAACAAGCCGTTGTGTAAAAATAAAATTTCAAATAAGCTGAAATAAAATTATGAAAACTATAAAAACTCTGGCCTTTAAGTTTCACCCTACTAAAGATTTTTTTATTTTAGATCAAACTCTTCTTCCCGAAAAAAAAGTTTTTATAACTATTAAAAATACAAAACAGATGGTATTGGCCATTAAACAATTAAAAGTTAGAGGAGCTAATCTTATTGGAGTAACGGCTGGTTTAAGTTTAGCTCAATATGCTTTTAAAAATCCAAAAGCAAAAAATCTTAAAGCTCTGGCAAAACAACTCAGTTTAGCAAGACCTACAGCAATTCACCTTTCATTAATTATTAAGCAAATTATGAAGCAAAAAAGTCCTTCTGCAAAGCTCAATCAAGCCATAGATTTTTATAAAGAAGATAAAAAAGCCTGTTTAGAGATGGCTAAAAAAGCAAGCTCACTTATAAAACCAAGAGATAGAATTTTAACTTACTGTAATACAGGGAGTTTAGCTACAGCAGGAATAGGCACAGCCTTAGGTGTTATTAAGCAGGCTTTTCATCAAGATAAAAAAAAGATTCATGTTTTTGTTTGTGAAACTCGTCCTCTCAATCAAGGATCACGTCTTACTTTTTGGGAACTTCAACAAGAAAAAATTCCCTCTTCTTTAATTTGTGACAATATGCTGGCTCATTTGATGTCTCAAAAAAAAATTAATAAAGTTTTTGTAGGAGCCGATCGGATTAGCAAAAATGGAGATACAGCTAATAAAATAGGAACTTACAATTTAGCCCTTATAAGCCGTCACTTTAAAATTCCTTTTTATGTGGTCGCTCCCTCCAATACTATTGACAAGCAATTCAAAACAGGAAAGACTATTCCCATTGAAAAAAGATCAGAGAAAGAGATTTCTCCTTATTGGGCAAAACATAAAAAAAATATAATAAACCCCGGTTTTGACATAACTCCCCGCTATCTAATCACAAAAATCATTACAGAAAACGGTTTTTACAAAAACTAGCTTATAAAAAAATTATATATTTTAAGAATCCTGTTTAAAAAGCTTGTAAGATACAAAGCTAAAAACTTTAGACATGCGTTTTGCCACAAAGCGACTTGCAGTCGCGTTGTGTTCAAATCCGAACTCGCTTTTAGCTTTGTATCTT
Organism: Pseudobdellovibrionaceae bacterium; assembly: GCA_026712605.1. Taxonomy (GTDB): domain Bacteria; phylum Bdellovibrionota; class Bdellovibrionia; order Bdellovibrionales; family UBA1609; genus JACOND01. The sequence continues at coordinate 2,338 of JAPORL010000018.1, forward strand.
ACAAGCTTTTTATCAAGAAACTTAAACATATAGTAAAAGCCATTTGAAAACCTAATTAGCTCCACTATATAAGCTGTTATAAGATATTTTTTAAAACATTTTTTGCTTTTGAAAAATCTTCCGGACAAACATAAATTCTTTTTAGGGTGCGGGAAGGCAGATTTAAAAAAGCTAAAGATTCTTCAATATTGTAAAATGTATTGAGAGCCTTATTTTTTAAATAAACAGTTAAGCTCATAGGAAGTGATTTTGAAGGCTTAATAGAATGTTTTTTTGAATCTATAAGGATAAAATTAATGTTTTGATTTTCTAATTTTTGTTTTAAAAAAGTAATATCATCTCTTGTTTTAAGATTTTGCTTAAAGTAAACAGCTTCGTAAAGCCTCAAATAGGGATTTTTTTCTACAATTCTTTTTGCCCATTCATTTGTTTTACTGTCATTTCTTAATATTTCAAACAGCTGACTATCTGTAAAGCGAGCATATTCTAAAATATCGGTAGGAAGTCGCCAATTACAATTTTTTGAGTAGTTTTTTAACATCTGATTGTAACTAGCTGATTTATGATGAAAATAAACTATAAGCCTCATGTGTTGGCGTCCTAAAATTAAACTTTCTAAAGTGTATAAAGCTTCACTGGCTATAGCTAAAAAAACCTTGCCTTCATGAGTATAAGAATCAAAATGAGAAATAAGCCATGCAAAATCAATTAAACCATATTTAACACCACAAGATAGTGAATCTCTATAAAGATAATCCATGCGATCCACATCAAATTCAGAACTAATAATTTGTCTTAATAGAGGTAAAAAATCTAAGCCCTCTGTTGAAAAAAAATTAGTTTCATCTGAAAAATCAAAGTGAAGAAGCTGAGCTACTGCTGAGGGCTCTATTCCATTTTCTTTTAAAATATCATAAAGACCTTCTTTTTCCATAATAAATTTTAGGCTGTAATCCTCATGACGCGCTTGTCTATCCGTTTTATCTTTTAGATATTTTTCTAAGCCTAATTGAGACAAAGAAGGCATTAAACATTCACTGGAATGACTTAAAGGTCCGTGACCTACATCATGTAAGAGAGCTGAAACTCTAACTAATTTTCTAAAATTTTCTATTTTTTTAGAGCTTAAAGACCATTTATTTTTATTAAAAATACTGTCAAAAGCTTGCCCAGCTAAATGACAAACTCCTAAAGAATGGGTATAGCGGTTATGAGTTCCTGAGGGAAAGGCTTGATCTGAAAAGCCCAATTGACGAAGATATCTCAGTCTTTGAAAAATAAAATGATTGATAATTTTTATTTCATCTTCCTCTAAATAAATATAATCATAAAGGGGATCGCATATCTTAAATTTTTTAACTGACATGAGCGTTTACTTTTACATTGTCTTTATAAAAAAGACAAACTGATTCAATTATTCTTATAAATGTTAAGCTTGATAAAGATATTTAAAAAATCTAAACTAAGCTTAAACTATCTATTTATTGTTATATTAATTTTTAA
>JAPORL010000041.1 GCA_026712605.1 Pseudobdellovibrionaceae bacterium
CGAGTTCGGATTTGAACACATAGCGACTGTAAGTCGCTTTGTGGCAAACCGCATGTCCGAGTTTTTAAGACTTATTTACAGATGTTTAAGTTTCTTGATTAAAAGCTTGTAAGATACAAAGCTAAAAACGAGTTCGGATTTGAACACATAGCGACTGTAAGTCGCTTTGTGGCAAACCGCATGTCCGAGTTTTTAAGACTTATTTACAGATGTTTAAGTTTCTTGATTAAAAGCTTGTAAGATACAAAGCTAAAAACGAGTTCGGATTTGAACACATAGCGACTGTAAGTCGCTTTGTGGCAAACCGCATGTCCGAGTTTTTAACTTTGTATCTTACAAGCTTTTCACACAAAATGTTAAGTATCCATTGCCAACAGATAAGTTCTATTATAGTTTTATAGAAAATGTCTGATACAAACAATTTCTCTCTTTTTAACCCCAGCTCTGAACATAAAGCTCTGAGAGAAATGATCCTAGACTTTGTCAAAAAAGAGCTTGAGCCTCAAGCCTTAGAGTTTGATAAAAAAGAAGAGTTTAACTTAGAGTTATTTCGCAAATTAGGCCAATTAGGCTTGTTAGGCTTATTGATAAAAGAGGAAGATTTAGGCGGATCAAATATGGATTTAACAGCTATGATTATTTCGCATGAAGAGTTAAGTTCTTCCGATCCTGGTTTTTGTCTAGCTTATTTAGCTCATAGTGTTTTATGCGGATATAATATTTATAGAAATGCTAACGAGGATCAAAAAAAGAAATTTTTACCGGGTCTTTCATCAGGTGAAAAAATAGGAGCCATGGCTATGTCAGAGCCTGACTGCGGAACAGATGCGCTTGCTATGAAAACCCATGCTATCAAAAAAGACTCCCATTATATTTTAAACGGACGAAAAATGTGGATAACAAACGGCTGTATTGATAATAACAAACAAGCTTGTGATTATGTTTTAGTTTATGCAAAAACAGGTGAGAAAATTTCAAGCTTTATTGTTGAAAAATCCTTTAAGGGTTTTTCTGTTGGTCAAAAAATCGGAGACAAATTAGGAATGCGAGCCTCCAATACAGCAGAGCTGGTTTTTGAAAATTGTGAAGTCCCAAAATCACATCTTATAGGAGAAGAAGGAGATTCTCTTATCCATATGATGCAAAATTTAGAAGTGGAAAGGTTAGCTTTAGCTGGTATGTCTTTAGGAATTGCAAAAAGATGTCTTGAAATTATGAATAAATATTCTTTAGAAAGACAATCTTTCAAAAAAAGCATTCGCTCATTTGGACAAATACAAAAATATTTGGCTAAAAGCTATGCTGAATATCAATCGATTCGATCCTATATATATAATACAGCCCGACAAATGAAGTTAGAGCCTTCTAAAAATCACAGATTAGATTGCGATGCTGTAAAACTTTTAGCCGGAGAGTTAGGTAAGGTCATTGCTGATAGAGCCATACAAGTTTTAGGAGGTTATGGTTATGTAGGCGAATATGTCGTAGAAAGACTTTGGAGAGATGCAAAACTTCTAGAAATTGGAGGAGGCACAAACGAAGCTTTAGAAAAAAACATAACAAAAGAGTTAGAAAACCTATAATAAAAATGAGTAATATTAAATTTGATTTTTCTGAAAAAACAGCTCTTATAACAGGAGCAGGACAAGGTATCGGTCTACAAATAGTTAAAGATTTTATATCCAGTGGAGCTCATGTGATCGCATGGGAAAAATCAAAAGATAATATAACTGAGCTCAAAAAAAATTTAGCCACAGACAAACTAACTGTTCAAGAGGTAGATGTATCAGAAACAAAATCATGTCAAAAATCAGCTGAGTCATTACAAGAGCCTATAGATTTTTTAGTCAATAATGCTGGCATATTGAGAGATAAAAGTTTTGCTAAAATGACTTGGGAGGACTATTCCTCTGTTATTGAAACCAATCTCAATGGTGTTTTTCGGGTTACTCAATCTCTTCTTCCTCATTTTAACTCTGAAAATTTTAAACGCATTGTAAATTTATCAAGTGTTGTAGCTCTTTATGGAAATTTTGGACAAAGTAACTATGTTGCGGCTAAAGCTGGAGTCATTGGTCTTACAAAAGTTTGGGCTAGAGAGCTTGCAAAAAAATCATTTACTGTTAATGCTATTGCTCCCGGCTGTATTCAAACAGATATTTTTAAAAATACCGATTCAAAAATTTTAGATAGTTTGATTTCCAAAATTCCTGTAGGTCGTATGGGTTTAACAAAGGACATTTCTCAAACTTGTCTGTTTTTATGTTCTAAAGAAGCCTCTTACATCAATGGAGCTGTTTTAGAAGTTACTGGTGGACTTACTGTTTAGATACTTTTTTAAAATATTTTTCACGATATTTATCAATACTAATTAATTGATCTTTTCTTTCCACATACCAAAAGGTCCAACCGTTATAATTGTCCTGATTTAACATTTTAGCACTAACAGCATGAATAGAACCAGAATATTTCCCATTTTTCAATGTGCCGTCTGCCATAACTTTTGCCCATTTATTTTTATTTTTGGAATATAGCTTTTCTCCAACTTTTATATAATTTCCAACAAGTTGCCCAAAGGGAATCTTTGGTTTAGGGACTTCTTGAAATTGAAAAGTAGCTTTTTTATCATAAGCTTTTATATTTTTTATTCTTTTTTTTGCTATCTCTACATATTTTTTTTCTTTTTCAAATCCTATAAAGTCTCTATTTAACATTTTAGAAACAACTCCTGTTGTACCAGATCCAAAAAAAGGATCTAATATTATATCCCCTTCTTTTGAACTAGAAAGTATAACCCGTTTCAAAAGATCTGTTGGCTTTTGAGTAGAATGAGCTTTACAACCTTTTTTATCTTTTAATCTTTCTTTTCCAGAACAAATAGGTAAAAACCAATCACTTCGCATTTGTTTGTCGTCATTAAAAGATTTCATAGTTTTATAGTTAAAAGAGACCTTAGCTTTTTCAGATTTGCCTGCCCATATTAAAGTTTCATGAGCATTAGTAAAACGAGAACCTCTAAAATTAGGCATAGGGTTTGTTTTAATCCAAATAATATCATTTAAAATCCAAAAACCTAAATCCTGCAAAATAGCGCCCACTCTAAAAATATTGTGATAAGATCCAATAACCCACAAACTTCCTTTGGGTTTTAAAACTCTTTGACATTCTTTAAGCCAAGATCTTGAAAAAGAATCATATTCTTTAAAACTAGAAAATTTATCCCAATCATCATCAACAGCCTTAACTTTTGTCAAATTAGGTCTAAAAAGCTCATTTTTAAGTTGTAGATTATAAGGAGGATCAGCAAAAATTAAATCAACAGTATTATCTGAAAGCTGTTTTAACTGCTTAATACAGTCTCCTAAAATAATTTTATTTAAAAAAGCAGAAAGTGGCTTATACTTATTCATATATAAAATATAGATCAATTAAGTAAAGCTTCCTCGTTTGAGATTCCCACTTTTACAGGAATAAGGAAATAAACTGAAAAAGCTAAACAAAATTGTCCTATACTTATAGTTTATATAATTACTTAAATTATTGGATTTTTTTTTAATAATTTATAATAAAGTCCAGTTATTAAGTGATTTTCAAGTGTTCAAGTCGGAACTCTATTTTTGAGCTTTGTGTGAAAAGCTTGTAAGATACAAAGCTAAAAACTCAGACATGCGTTTTGCCACAAAGCGACCTATGGTCGCAATGTGTTCAAATCCGAACTCCTTTTTAGCTTTGTATCTTACAAGCTTTTAATCAAGAGACTTATAAAGTAAGGCTTAAAATTTAATTTTTTTATTGAGAAATTTT
>JAPORL010000082.1 GCA_026712605.1 Pseudobdellovibrionaceae bacterium
TGGTAACACGCCGGGAGCACGGCGTTCGGGGCGAGTTCGTCACTTTTATATCAAAAGCAAAATTCTCACTGGCTGTCCAAAGCCTTAAAATTTCAGCTCCATTTTTAGCAATAAGTTGATTGGGATCTAAAACATTCCCCTTACTTTTACTCATCTTATGCCCTTTTTTGTCATTGACAAAACCATGTGTCAGTAAAGTTTCAAAGGGGCTTTTAGAATTTAAAGCCAAGGAGGAAAGCAAGCTGGTTTGAAACCAGCCTCTATGTTGATCACTTCCTTCTAAAAATAAATCCATAGGAACTTTAATCTTTTTTTTCTGAGAAAAAATCTCATGCTGAATCCCGCTATCAAACCAAACATCCAAAATATCAAGACCTTTTTCAAATTCGTCATGTCCACAATTTTTACAGGTTATATTATCTGAGAGTAGTTCCTTTACATCTGTTTCAAAATAATACTCTATTCCTTCTCCTGTTTTTTGCATGTTATTTGCAATTTTTTCTATCAATTCTGAGTTTAAAAGAGGCTTAGAACACTTTTTACAATAAAAAACAACTAAAGGAACACCCCAAGCTCTTTGCCGGCTCAAACACCAATCTGGACTAGCTTTAATCATGGATATCAAGCGAGCCTTTCCCCAAGAAGGAATAAAATGAATTTCTTTTTCACAGGCCCTTAAAGCCATTTCTCTTACACCAGTTTCTTTTTTATCTAAAGATAAAAACCACTGAGCAGTTAAACGATAAATTAAAGGAGAGTTTGAGCGAGGATTGTAGGGATAACTATGTGAGATTGTTTTAGAGGACAATAAATGACCAGAGTTTTTTAAGCCTTCTAGTATCACAGTATTTCCTTTAAAAATAAAAAGCCCTCTTAAATTTTTTGGAACAGATTTTGTGAAGTGTCCTTTTTCGTCTACAGGGCAAGGACTGGCTAGTTTATACTTTTGTCCTACAATATAATCCTCTAAACCATGTCCAGGAGCAGTATGAACCAAGCCTGTTCCTACATCTTGATTAACATGCTCTCCTAGTACAAAAGGTCTTTCCCCTTCTAAAAAAGGATGCTTATAAGTCAAAAACTCCAAGTCCTTTCCTTTAAAAGTTTTTTCTATTTTAAAAGTCTTTAGACCTAGCTCTTTAAAAAAACTGTCGGCTAAACAAACTGCTAAAATATAAGATCCTTTTTCACTTTTAAATAAAGCATATTTTAAATCGGGATGAAGACAAATGGCGGTATTGGCAGGCAAAGTCCAAGGTGTTGTTGTCCAAATGACTGCAGAGGCGGGATAAGATAAATTGAGTTTTTTGATAGCGGAATCACTTAAATCAAATTTAACATAAATAGAAGGATTTTTATGATCTCTATATTCTGCTTCTGAAAAAGCTAAAGCGGTTTGTAATTTAAAACACCAAAAAACTGGTTTCGTGCCAGAAAAAATTAAAGATTTTTTTACCAGCTTGGCAAAAGCCCTTAATTCCTCAGCCTCATAATCAGAATCCATTGTTAAAATAGGCTTAGCCCAGTCAGCTAAAACTCCCAGTCTTTCAAAACTTTCTCTTTGTTTTTCAATCCAAAATTTAGCTGTTTCACGACATTTCGCTCTTAACTGTTTATAAGAAAGCTTTTTAAAATCACTTAAACTTTTAAGAGCCTCTAATTCTATAGGCAAACCATGACAATCCCAAGAAGGAATAAAAGGAGCTTGTTTTCCACTTAAATTTTTATATTTAATGACAATATCTTTTAAAATTTTATTTAAAACATGGCCTAGATGAATAGCTCCATTGGCATAAGGAGGGCCATCAGGCATAAAAAATACTTTGTTTGTTTTTCTTTTATTTAATATTTTTTCATAAATTTTTTTATCTTTCCAATTTTTGATAATCTCTAGCTCTTTTTCCGATAAGCGCGCTTTCATAGGAAAGTTAGTTTGAGGTAAAAGTAAGCTATCATAAAAAGAATCCTCATTCATAAAGCTTTTATAACTGAAAAATAATAAAGGAACAATGCTTTTTTAAGTCTATAAATTTAACTAGAGATATATTGTTAAAATAAAATTCTTTTGTTATTTTAAATCTATGTGGTCAAAAAAAATTTTTATTTATACTGATGGCGCTAGTCGGGGAAATCCTGGACCCTGCGCTTTAGGGATTCAAGTTTTTGACTCTCAAAATAAGCTGATTTACGAAGAAGCCTCCTATTTAGAAGATCAAAATACTAATAATTTTGCTGAATACAAAGCTGTCATTCGGGCTTTTGAACTATCCGTTCAAAATCAAGTTCAAGATTTAACCTTGTTTTCAGATAGTGAACTCTTAATTAAACAATTAAAAAAAATCTATAAAGTCAAAAGTGAAAAAATCAAACCTCTATTCAAAAAATGTCAATTTTTTTTAAAAAAAATTCCTTCAGCAAATTTTAAGCATATTCCTAGAGAAAAAAACAGTGGAGCAGATGCTTTAGCTAACCAAGCTTTAGATGAAAAGATATGAGATACCTTATTCGTCAAGCCCATCATAAAGATATCACTGAAATATTATCTCTTGCTAAACGTTTTTCTCTATGTAAAAATACAAAAAAAAAAGATCAGCTGGAAAAGAAAATACAAACTAGTCAAGAATCTTTTGATAAAACTTTAAATCCATTCTATAGAAATTACATTTTTGTTTTAGAAGACACAAAAGAAAAAAAAGTCATTGGCTCTAGTCAAATTCTATCTTATTTTGGCCCCAACCGCTCTTACTGTTATATTCTAGAAAAAAAAAAGAATACCATCTATCTAAAAATAAAACAGATAAAAAGGGGACGACATCAGCTTGGAGGACTTATTTTACATCCTCAGTACAGAAAATCTAAAGAGCTTTTAGGGATTCAAATAGGCTTTGTTCGTTTTTTATATATGCAAAGTTTTCCAGAAGATTTTTCAACAAAAATAGAAGTCAGTTTAACGGCTCCTATAAAAAAAACAGATAATCCATTCTGGAAAGAAACTGGCGCCACTTTTTTTAAAAAAAAGTTCTCTGTGGCTTTAGAAATTTTTCAAAAAGATCGGATAGAGTTTTTTAAGATTTTTCCAAAAAACTTTCAAATTAAATTAAAAAACTTAAGCCCTTCAGCTCGTCGCTGTTTAAAAATGGTTCACCCTCAAACTTTTCCAGTTTATAAAGGCTTGATAAAAAGAGGATTCTATAAAAGCCCTCATCATGATTTGCTGGATGGAGGAATTTATTTAGAAGCTAACTGGAAGAATTTATTTTTCTTAAAAGAAATTCAAAAATTAAAGCTTCAATTTAAATCAGCCCGCAAAACAGAAGATTACTTAATAGCTCAGCAAACAAAAAAAGGATTTCGTTGTGTCAAACTTAAAGCTAAAAAAATAAGAAATATCTTACTCTTAAGAAAGAATAAATTTTTAGAAAAAGACAAAAAAGCAATTTTTTTAAAGTTTCCATTTTAAATTTCAAATTTCATTGGGAATTATAGATAACGACTGCAAGTCGCTTTGTGGCAAAAGCCTTTCTGAGTTCTTGAGTCTTATTTATACATTTGAAATCTCTTGATTAAAAGCTTGTAAGATACAAAGCTAAAAGCGAGTTCGGATTTGAACACAGTGCGACTGCAAGTCGCTTTGTGGCAAAACGCATGTCTGAGTTCTTGAGTCTTATTTATACATTTGAAATCTCTTGATCAAAAGCTTGTAAGATACAAAGCTAAAAGCGAGTTCGGATTTGAAC
>JAPORL010000103.1 GCA_026712605.1 Pseudobdellovibrionaceae bacterium
ATCCTATTTTAGGCTGTGAAGTTTATTATGTAGAAGATAGGAGTAAAAAGCAAAAAATGGCAGGACAGAGTTTTCGTGATCCTTCTAAATCTTATAAAACTTTAATTCTTTTAGCTAAAAATTTAGAGGGCTATAGAAATTTATGCCGAATAAATACATCAGCTAATCAAACGGGTTTTTACTTTCTCCCTAGAGCGGATTATTCTCTTTTAGATCAGTATAAAGAAGGTTTGATAGTTATGACTGGAGGAGTAAGAGGAAGACTTCCTTATTTTTTTAACTATAAAGGAAAGGATGAAGCTCTTAAGGAAATTGAAACTTTACAACAAATATTTGGAGCTGAATTTTATTTACAGTTACAGACTCAAGGCGTGTCAAATTGTGAATCTTATAATAATTTTTTAGCAGAGATAGCTCAAAAAAATAAAATTCCTTTAGTTATAGGAGGAGATGTCCATTATATAGAAAAAGAAGATTCTGTCACTCAAGATGTTTTATTTTGTATAGGAGCTAACAGAACTTTATATGATAAAGAAAGAACGCGATTAGGCCCCCCAGAGTTTTATTTTAAAAATCAAAAAGAGATGGAGCAAATGTTTTCAGATGATTTTTATCAATCAGCTTATGATAATACGATGGAAATAGCCAAGCAATGTAAAGTTCGTTTTAAAATTAAAGATAAAAAAAATCAGTTAGTTTATCATTTGACTCAGGTTGCCAAAAAAGTAAAAAGTTTAGAAAAATTAGCTTATGAAGGTTTAAAATCTCGCTTTAAAGAAGCACAGCTCAGAGGGGAAGAAATTTTAGCTAAAAAAGAGCATGAGTATAAAGAGCGAATTAAATATGAGTTGAAAATTATAGAAGATATGGGCTTTAACGGTTATTTTCATATTGTTTATGACTTTATTAATTGGGCTAGAAAAAATAATATTCCTGTCGGACCGGGCAGAGGTTCAGGCGCTAGCTCTTTAGTTTCTTTTTGCTTGAGAATTACAGATTTAGATCCTATGCCTTTGAATTTAATTTTTGAAAGATTTTTAAATCCTGAGAGAATCAGTATGCCAGATTTTGATATTGATTTTTGTCAGGAAAATCGTCATAGAGTGATTGAGTATATCAATCAAAAGTATGGTTCAGATTGTAGCTCCCATGTCATTACCTATGGTCGTTTAAATGTGAGGGCGGCTGTTAGAGATGTAGGTCGGGTATTGGCTTTAAGTTATTCAGAAGTCGATCAGATTGCAAAACTAATACCTGATATTTTAGGAATTACTTTAAAGGAGGCCTTAAAAAAAGAGCCTCGTTTAAAAGAAATGCAGGAAGAAGATCCTAAAATTGCAGAATTGATTCATCTTACTTCTTTATTAGAGGGTTTAATTCGCCATGTGGGAATTCATGCCGCAGGAATTATCATTGCAGATAATCCCATTATCAATTATGCCCCTTTATATCGTGGAGCCGAAGGAGAGAATGTTATCCAATATGATTTAAAGTATGCTGAAAAAATAGGTTTAGTTAAATTTGATTTCTTAGGTTTAAAAACTCTCACTCAAATAGCGGAAACTTTTCGTCTCATAAAAGAAACAACAGGAAAAGAGATCACATCTCAACAAATTTCTTTAAAAGACAATGGCATTTATGAAATTATGTGTCAAGGAAGCACAGTCGGAATTTTCCAGTTTGAAGGAGTGGGTATTACTGATTTGCTTATTAAATCTCAGCCAACTTGTTTTGAAGATATTATCGCAATCAATGCTTTGTATCGTCCGGGACCTATGAATATGATACCTGATTACTTAAATAGAAAAAAAGCACAAGTTCCTGTTAAATATATTTTTCCAGATTTAGAGCCTATTTTAAAAGAAACTTATGGAATTATTGTCTATCAAGAGCAAGTTCAAAAAATTGCTGTTGAAATTGCAGGCTATAGTTATGGAGAAGCAGATGTTTTGAGAAGGGCTATGGGGAAAAAGATTCGTTCTGTTATGGCTAAGCAAAAAGATCGTTTTTTAGAAGGAGCAAAAAAGAAATCCTATAATCTCAAAAAAGCTGAAGAGCTTTTTGATTTAATGGCTGAATTTGCTAAGTATGGTTTTAATAAATCTCATGCGGCCGCTTATTGTGTTTTAGCGGCTCAAACGGCTTGGCTGAAGCGTTATTATCCCAGACAGTTTTTAGCGGCTCAAATGACAATCGATCAAAATGATTCAGATAAACTGGTAAAATATATTAGAGATGCTAAAAAGAGTGGATTTGAAATTTTATCTCCTCATGTGAATAGCTCTTTTGAACGCTTTTCTATACAGGGGGAGAAAATTTGTTTTTCTTTAGGGGCTATAAAAGGAATTGGTTTAAATTCCGCTAAAGAAGTTGTTAAGGCAAGAGAGTCTTTAAAAGATAAGACATTTTCTAGTTTAGAGGAGTTTTTATCACAAACAGAAAAGTTGAATAAAAAAACAATTGAAAGTCTAGTTAAATCGGGAGCTTTAGATAATTTTGGTTATAATAGAAGAGAAATAATCATGAATATTGGACAATTTGTTTCTCAAGCAGAAAAACAAGAGGAAGATTTGATAACGGGTCAGCAGAGTTTATTTGATGGAGATTTAGAAATAGAAAATAGGGTACGATTACTTAAAACTCCAAGCTGGTCTCGTAAAGAGCAAGTTGGTTTTGAAAGGGAAGTTTTGGGTTTTTACCTTAATGATCACCCTATGAAGTCTTTAGAGGGATTAGAAAAAGGTTTAAACTGTCAAAGTATCTCTTCATGTCAATTAAATTCTTTATCTCAATCTAGAAATATTAAAACTTTATCTATGATTACAAATGTAAGGGAATTTTTTACTAAAAAAGGTCAGCGTATGGCTTTTTGTATGTTAGAGGATGGTTTATCTAATATAGAGGCGACTTTATTTCCTAAAATTTATGAACAGGTAAAAAATGAAATTATTCATGAAGGAGAGGTTTTTTATATCACTGGAAAATTGCAAAAAGATAAAAGATCGTCAAATCAAATTATTATAGAAGATATCTCCTTATTAGATGATTTTTTAAAAAATGTTAGTAAAGTTTATATTCAGATTTTTTCAGGCATGAAGGAACAAGATATTTTAAATTTAAAAAATCTTATAGAAAACAGTAAACAAGGCTCTTCTAAAGTATGTCTTCAAACCTATCTACCTGAAGAAAAAATATTTGTAGAAATTGACATGGATAAGTTCCATGATATAGAGGTAACTCATGAGTTTTTGCAAAAAAGCTATAAGATTTTTAAAAGTTCAAAAAGTATTCGATTGTATCATTAGTTTAAGAGGCAATAGGTATTGTTTTAATTTTACTTATTTTTGAAAAGGACTATTATTTTTATGAAAATGATTATACTAAAAAAACTTATTTCTTTTTTTAAACCTATCATTTTTATTGGAAAGCTTGTTATAAAGTCTATTCATTTCATAATACAGACAGTTACTCTTTTAAATACTTATAAAAAAATCAAAAAAAATTTACTTATTACGCTTTCACTGTTTTGTATCTTTCCTTCTTTATTAAAAGCTCAAGATATAGAAAAAATAGAAAAAGAAATTATATTGAATGTTGATAGTAAAAAATTGGCACAACAACAAGCCTTAAATGAAATTTCCATAACTCTTGTTTCAGAGATAATTGGAGAAAAAAGATATAAAGAAAATAAAACTAAAATTGAAAAATCTATTATCAAAAATCAAAATAGATATG
>JAPORL010000025.1 GCA_026712605.1 Pseudobdellovibrionaceae bacterium
ATAATCATAGGCTTTGATAATCTGATTGATATTTATTTTAGATTTATTTGTTTTTAACTTATCGGTTATAGATTCTATACTTCCAAAATTTGATATTTTATTTTTTGCGAGATTCACAAATAAATTTTATCAAAAAAAAGTTTTTTTTACAACTTTTTAAAATTTAACAAATAATTTTATTCTTCTTTTTTATCGTAATCTACATTAATTGTTTCTGTACCTTCTTCTTTGTTATTGTTTTTTTCATTTTCTTCTTGTATTTCTTGCCTTTCCTCTTCTGTATCTTCTTTTTTTTGATTTTTTTGATATATTTCAGAACTTATTTTTTGTAAGCTTTTATTTAAGTTTTCTTTTAAAGAATTAAGATGGTCTATATCCAGTTTAGAATCCTCTTGTTTTAGGTATTCTTTAGCTGAGCTTAATTCTTTTTCTGCTAAGTCTTTTATTTGACTAGAAATGATTTTGTCATTTTCTTTTAATAGTTTTTCTGTTTGATAAATAAAAGAGTCTAATTCGTTTTTTAAGCTTATCAACTCTTTTCTTTTTCTATCTTGATCTTCATAAACTTGAGCTGATTTTACCATTTCATTTATCTCGTCTTCACTTAAGCTTGGTTTATTAATGCGTATGTTTTGACTTTTTCCAGTGGCTTCATTTTTTGCAGAAACATGGATGATTCCATTTGAATCAATATCAAAAGAAACTTTAATTTTAGGAATTCCTCTTGGGGCAGGGGGAATATCACTTAAGTCAAAACGACCTAGAGTTTTATTGTCTTTAGCCATACTTCTTTCTCCTTGGAGAACATGAATAGATACAATAGTTTGATTGTCTTCTGCTGTGGAAAATGTTTCAGATTTTCTGGCAGGAACAGTGGTATTTTTTGTTATAAGAGGAGTCATAACTCCGCCTAAAGTTTCTATACCTAATGAAAGAGGAGTAACATCTAGCAAAAGAACATCTTTTATTTCATTAGATAAAACACCAGCTTGAACAGCGGCTCCGCTAGAGACTACTTGATCAGGGTTAACTGATAAGTTCAACTCCTTTTTGAAGAACTCCTTAACTGCTTTTTGAACAGCAGGAATACGAGTGCTTCCTCCAACCATAATTATTTCATCTATTTCATTTATTGATAGCCCAGAGTCTTTTAATACCGTTTTGCATGGCTCTAGTGTTTTTTTAATTAAATGATCTGTCAATTGTTCAAATTTAGATCTAGTTAAAGATAGGTCTAAATGTTTAGCTCCTTCAGCTCCCGCTGTTATAAAAGGCAAATTAATAGAAGCCTCTTTGGTAGAACTCAATTCAATTTTAGCTTTTTCTGCCGCTTCTCTTAGTCTTTGTAGAGCCATTTTATCTTTTTTTAAGTTTATTCCTTCATTTTTTTTAAATTCCTCAGCTATCCAATCTAAAATCACTTCATCAAAATCATCTCCTCCTAATTTTGTATTTCCATTTGTGGCTTTAACTTCAACTAATTGGTTATTAATATCTAAAATAGATATATCAAAAGTTCCACCACCAAAATCATATACAGCAACTTGGGTATTTTCTTTTTTATCTAGTCCATAGGTTAAAGCCGCGGCTGTTGGCTCATTAATAATTCTTTTTACATTTAAGCCAGCTACTTTTCCAGCATCTTTAGTAGCTTGCCTTTGTGAATCGTTAAAATAGGCAGGCACTGTAATAACAGCTTCTTTTACTTCATGTCCTAAATAAGCTTCAGCATCTTTTTTTAATTTAGACAAAATAAGAGAAGCTATCTTTTCAGGAGAAATTTCTTCATTATTAACTAAAAAAGCGCAACTTTCACTGTTTGCTTTTTTGACAATTTGAAAAGGATAGTTTTTAGCTTCATCTTTAACTTCATTAAAAAGATGTCCAATAAATCTTTTTGATGAAAAAATTGTATTTTCAGGGTTACTGACAGCTTGTCTTTTTGCAATTTGTCCTACAAGAATTTCGCCTTTTTTAGTAAAAGCAACAACAGAAGGAGTAGTATAGGCTCCTTCAGCATTAGTTAGGACTTTAGGTTGTCCGTTTTCAATAATGGATACAACAGAATTAGTTGTGCCTAAGTCAATTCCAATTACTTTTCCCATATTTTTAAACCCCTTTCAGTTAGATTATTTTGTCTGTAAAGACTAATGTTGGGACAATTATTCTTATTGTCAAGTCTATTAAGCTTTTTTAGAAAAATTGGAAGAATTATATATAACTTGTCAGGTATCCTCTAAGAGTTATAGAAAGGCTCAAAATTTTAGATATGTGTTTTTGTTAAAAAGCAATTTTTAGTTATTATTTAATTTTATTTTTATCTTACAAAGCTATTGCTAAAATAATCTAAAGTATATAAAGTTCTTTAAAAAGAGGAAGAATAGCTATGAGAACAAAAAAAATTTCTATAGGCTCTATAGAAAAGGATCTGATTTTTTTCATGTTTGGGCAGGTCCCTGCGCCATTGAGAGCGAAAAACAGCTGTTAGAATCTGCTAAATTTGTTAAATTTCATGGGGCAACAGCTTTTAGAGGAGGCATTTTTAAGCTCAGAACATCAGCAAAGAGCTTTCAGGGTTTGCGTGAAAAATCTCTTCCCATTATTGAAAAAGTTAAGTCTCATACTCAGCTCTTAATGGTTAGTGAAATTACAGATCCTAGACAAATTGAATTTTTAGAGCCTCTAGTGGATGTTTATCAAGTCGGCGCAAGAAATATGTTTAATTATGATTTACTGAAGGAGCTTGGACAAACTTTAAAACCTATCCTTTTAAAGCGGTCTTTTTCTGCTAAAATTGAAGAGTGGCTGAAAGCAACAGATTATATTATTAAAGGAGGAAATGAAAATATTATTTTATGTGAGAGAGGAATAAGGACTTTTGAAACAAAAACAAGAAATACTTTAGATCTTAACGCTGTTGCCTTTTTAAAACAAGAAAGCTCTTTTCCTGTTTTTGTTGATCCTTCTCATGGAACTGGTCTTTCTCAATTAGTTCCCGCTTTAAGCCAATCTGCTGTTTGTGCAGGAGCTGATGGACTTTTAATTGAGGTGCATCCTAATCCTGATGAGTCCCTTTGTGATTCTCAACAAGCTTTATCATTTTCAGATTTTGAAAATCTTATGATTAAGCTAAAAAAATTAACCCAATTATATGGTAAAAAACTATGACCATTTTAATAACGGGTGGAACGGGTTTGTTAGGTCAGTATCTTATCAAAAAATTACTTCAAGAAAAATATTCTGTTTATAATATTACCAGAAGAAGCACTCAATCTGACTCTGATCATTACAAAGAGTTTGTATGGTCTGAAGGCTCTGATAAATTTCCCTTGAAGGCCTTAAAAGAAGTAACAAATTATGGAGTGATTCATTTGGCAGGTGAGCCTGTTTCGTCTTGGCCTTGGACTAAGAAAAAAAAAGAAAAAATTTACTTTTCCAGAGTGAATCGCACTCAACAGCTTGTCTCTGTTTTAAAAAAATTTCCTCCACAATTTTTTATATCAGCTAGCGCTGTTGGTATTTATGGGGAACAAAAAGATATTAAAATAACAGAGAAAAGCTCAATAATGGATCAAAATTTTTTTTTACAAAAAGTTTGTTTTGATTGGGAGGCTTCCGCTTTAAAAGCAAATTCTTTTTGCAGAAGTGTTATCTTTAGGTTAGGTGTTGTTCTATCTTATAAAAAAGCTTTTTTGCATGAACAGTACAAATGGATAAG
>JAPORL010000096.1 GCA_026712605.1 Pseudobdellovibrionaceae bacterium
GATTGACTGCAAACACATCTGGAGCTTTAGCAGAAAAAACTTCTTGAGAAAAAGTTAAAATTACAAGCCATTTGGCTACTAAATAGACATTTAAACTATAATTTTTCACTATTATTTAACATATTTTAGCTATTTTAGTAATCTTTTTCAAGATATTTCCTCTTTTTTTATTCCTGAAAAATTACAAGCTTTATTTTACAAGTCTTTAATAAAAATCTTTTAGAATGTAGATACTTAAAAAGAATTTCAAACGGACTGATTAAAAAAATAGAATTGACAAAATCTGTTTTTTGTTTGAGCTTAAAAAAATAGACTACATTATTGGGATATTACTTTAAAAGAGGATAAAATAAAAACCAATAAAGAGGTTTAGTATGTATCAAGAGCCAGATGAACTTCTAAGTAATTCCTTTTACAAAGATGTTGTTAATTCAATAGAATCCGCAGGGAATATTGTTAATATAAGCCCTGATGTGATTGCTAGATTAAAATACCCCAGAAGGGCAATTCGTGTTTCTATACCAGTTAAAATGGATGATCATAGTATTCAAGTTTTTAGGGGTTACAGAGTTCAGCACAATCATACTTTAGGTCCCTTTAAAGGTGGGATACGCTATCATCCCGCTGTTAGTTTAGGTGAAATAGCGGCTTTGGCTAGTCTTATGACTTTTAAAAATTCGCTTTTAAATTTACCTTTAGGAGGAGCTAAAGGGGGAGTTCAGGTTAATCCTAATTCCCTTTCTAGAATAGAATTAGAGTATTTAACTCGCAGATTTGCAACTGAAATAGGTCCCTTTATAGGTCCAGATAAAGATATTCCAGCTCCTGATGTGGGAACTAATCCTGAAACAATGGCTTGGATTTTGGATACTTTTTCTTTAGAGACAGGTTACTCTCAAACAGGAGTGGTTACAGGCAAACCTGTTGAAATTGGTGGCTCCAGAGGGAGACAATCTGCTACAGGTTTAGGTGTGGTTTATACAATAGAGAAAGCTTTAGAGACTCAGTCTAAAAACATTTCACAGTCAAGCATTGCTATTCAAGGTTTTGGTAATGTGGGTTCCCATGTTGGAATAGAGGCTCACGCTATGGGAGCTAAAATAGTGGCAGTAAGTGATGTTCAGGGTGGAATTTTTAATCCTAATGGAATCAATATGAGTGAGCTATTTCGTTATTTGAAACAAAACCGTTTTGTTCAAGGCTTTCCTCAAACAGAAGATATTACAAATGAGAAGTTATTAGAGCTAGATGTTGATGTATTATGCCCTTGCGCTTTGGAATCTGTTATCAATGAGAAAAATCAAAAAAATATCAAAGCAAAAATTATTGTAGAAGGAGCAAACGGACCTTTAACTCCCTCAGCTTCAGACTATCTATCTCGTAAAAATGTTCTGGTTGTCCCTGATATTCTAGCTAATGCCGGAGGTGCGGCTGTTAGTTATTTTGAATGGGTTCAGGATATTAGTTGGCTTTTTTGGACGGAACAAGAAGTCCGTCATAAATTAAAAGATATTATGGTAAATACTTTTAACAGAGTTTGGAATTTTACAAAAAAATATCAATCCGAAAAAGAAAAAAATAATTTAAGATCTTCTGCTATGGCAATTGCCCTTTTAAGATTAGAAAAGGCTATGAAGTTAAGAGGTCAAATTTAAACTTATATGCTTACTAAGCCTTGGTTACTTTTACCTTCCCATTGGCTTTATTCTTTAAGTCCTATTGTTTTAAAATTTTATAGTCATATTAATTCTGATCAACCTTATAAGTGGAAAACTGTTAAATGGAGAAATTTGTCTTTTCCTAATCCTTTAGGTATAGCCGGTGGTTTAGATAAAAATGCGACTTATATAAAAGATTATTGGAAGTTAGGAGCTGGCTTTGTAGAAGTTGGAACAGTTACACCTAAAGCTCAGCATTCTAACCCTCATAAAATTTTAGATCGTAGTGTTAAGCATCTTTCTTTATGGAATAATATGGGTTTTCCTAATAGGGGTTTAGATTTTGTTAAAAACAGATTGGAAATATTATTTGAAGAATCTAATGAGGGGAAAAAAATTCTCAGCCCTATTTTTATCAATATAGGAAAAAATAGAGACACTCCAATTAGTCAAGCTGTGGAGGATTATAAAAAAAGTATGGAGGCTTTGTACCCTTTTGCCTCTGCTTTTGTTATCAATATCAGCAGTCCTAACACAAAAGATTTGAGAGAGCTTTTTAAAGAAAAAAATTTATATCATTTTTTAAATACCTTACATGAGTTGAGATTGAGTCTTAAGATCAATCGGCCTTTGATTTTAAAATTGAGTCCAGATGAAGACAATTTTATGCAAATTATTGAACAGTCTTTATCTGTGGGAATAGATGGTTGGTGTATTTGTAACAGCACAATAAAAAGACCTGTAAAAAATATTTTTCCAGAAGATAGAGGAGGGCTTTCAGGAAGACTTTTAGGGGAGACTTCTTTAGGATTATTGAAACAGCTCAAAGCCTATTTGGAAAAAAATCAAATAAAAGATAAGTTAGTTATTTCTTGTGGAGGCGTTTTAACAGCTCAAGATGTATTGGAAAGATTAAATTTAGGAGCGGACTTAGTTCAAGTTTATTCTGCTTTGGTTTTTAAAGGTTTTGGTTTTTTTAAATCTGTGTATAAAGAGCTGGCTTAATAAAAATTACTTTTTTGGACTTCATGAAGTTTTAAGTCTTAGGTATTAAATAGCTAAAATGATAAGAAAAAATAATTAAGTTCAAGAGCTTAAGCTAGCTAACCTATTTTTATTACTATGAAAATAAGCAGTTAGTCATTATTAGATAAAAATCTATTTATTTTTTATAAAAAATGTTTTATACTGTCAGTAGGGGGTGAATTGGCTTCGACGCGGGTCAAGACACTTTTAGGAGCATATAGAGGACGCTTGAGGACCTCTTAAAAAACGAGCAATTTTTTAAACGGCGACAATTATGTTGCTCTTGCCGCCTAATTAGTGTGGCAACACAGAACCTCTTAAGGTGGCGAAAGAGGGAAAGTGTCGGTTCCAGCCACCTCGGTTTCTCATTTTTTTCTGTAGATGAGGAACTTAAATTTTTACAGAAAAAATCAAAGAAAATTTGTTCTTGGAGTTTCTTTGATTATTAAACAAGAACTAAATATGTAGTGCCTAAAGGAAGAAGTCTTGCGGACACGGGTTCAATTCCCGTCACCTCCACCATCTATCTATAACTTATTGATTTTATTAAGAGTTTTTTATCAAGAATGGTTTTTTGCGTGATTTTTTTAGAGATTTTCAAAACGATAAAAACAACTTTTTAAATTATCAATTATTCCACCTAGAATAATTGATTTTTATCTTTGACTTACAATGGGAAATATAGATACTAAGAGATTACATCTCCACTCGTTTCGACTGGTGGGTGCGAGCAGGCGAAAGCCTGTTTTCGCATATTTAGAACATGAAAAAAACTATTATTTATATTGATGGTTTTAATCTTTATTGTTCTTTAAAAACTCTACTTATAGGTGGAGGCTTAATAAAAAACTTGACATATTATATAAAATGATTGATAAAAGAAGTATATCACGCTTGTCTAAAATGGCAAGTTGAGACCTTCGGGTCTTTGGGCCTCTTCGGAGGCCGTCTTTATTTATGAAAGTTGCTGTTTATATTGATGGGTTGAATCTTTATTATGGAATCCTTAAAAAATC
>JAPORL010000225.1 GCA_026712605.1 Pseudobdellovibrionaceae bacterium
CGTTTTGCCACAAAGCGACTGTTAGTCGCGTTGTGTTCAAATCCGAACTCGTTTTTAGCTTTGTATCTTACAAGATTTTAATGAAGAAACTTAAACATCAATACATATAAAACCTAAAATCTGAGACATAGATTTTCTCAAAAAGCGACTGTTAGTCGCGTTGTGTTCAAATCCGAACTCGTTTTTAGCTTTGTATCTTACAAGATTTTAATCAAGAAACTTAAATAAGAATAAATGAAGTTCAAGAACTTGGACATGCGGTTTGTCAAATAAAGCTTTTTATATTCTATAGAGTTTAACAAATTAAATATTTGAAAATAATACTTTTAGCGCTGTTGGTAGGCTGAGAACACGGCAATTATTTTGTTTGTATTCTTGTTTTAGCTCAGCCACTATTTGAATAGAATGTTTAGGTTTGAGTTTTTCCGAATAATACTGAAGAGATTTAGAAATTTTATTGTCTTTTAACTTTACTTCTATCAAAGCAAAAAGAATATTATTTTTTAATAAAACAAAATCTACTTCTCTGGCTTCTTTATCTCTTAGATATTTTATCTCAAAGTTAAAACCCTTAGCGTCTTCTAAATAGTGAATTTTTTTAAGCAGATGAGTAGCAACTAAATTTTCAAAACGGGGACCTTCATCTTGATCTATGATCAAATCTGCATTGTCAAAAAAATAAACTTTGGCTGGTTTTTGTATTGCGCGGGATAATTTTTTTGTATAAGGCAAAACTGTAAAACAAAGATACATTCTGTTTAAGACCTCTAACCATAATTTTGCTGTTCTAGGGGAAATTTGTATTTTATTTGCCATATTAGATAAAACAGTCATTTGCCCTGCATTTCTGCGAAGAAGATCAACAAATAAAATCATGTTTTGTATCTTTTTTATAAACTCTATATCTCTAACATCTTCTTTTAAAATTCTATCAAAACGCTCTTTTCTCCATCTGCGAGCAGATTGTTCGCTTCCATCTAGGAAAGGCTCAGGGAAACCTCCTAGCTTCATCAGCCTTTTAAATCCTTCTTTTTGTGTCATTTTAGGAGGCAGTTCATCTATTGTAAGGGGGTGAAGACGCCAATAATGATGGCGACCGAGCAAAGAGTCTCCGCCTCTTCTATAAATATCCAAACGAGCGCTTCCTGTGATTAAAAATTTATGTAATAGACGCTTTTTATCATAGATTCCTTTTATCCAATTTTTCCAAATAGGATATTTATGAAGCTCATCTAATACAATCAATTCATGAATGTCATCCCATCTTTTATTCATTATATTGTATCTGTCTTCATCAAAATCCCAGTTGAGATATAAGCCTTTTCTCATTTTTTTATAGGAAAAATTTTTAAGAATATTTTGAGCTAAAGTGGTTTTACCTACTTGTCTAGGTCCGCCTAAAAAAACCATTTTTTTGGATAGGTCTTTTTTTATATAGGATTCTATAAAACGTTTCATTTATGGCTATTATATAACATATTAACAAATAGTCAAGGCTACTAGTTACTGGATTAACAAATAGACATATAGTTCCCGATTAAACAAATTTTTAGGTAAAAACTTGCTGATAGAGGGAAAACAGGCTGAGTATGGAAATAATAATAAAAAACTTAAGAAATTGAGACTTTTTACCGATATTACTATTGTTATGTTATTTGTTGCTAAAAAGCTAGTTCCTATAAGAAGTCTGTTTTTACTTCTTGTTTTTAGCTTGGGTTTTCAATTTTCTGCTTATTCTAATGTCAATAATGCTCATAATACTCAGAATCAAGCTAAAAATAATGCTGAGAATCAAGTTCGGGCAGTTGAAAATACTTTAAATGATGTCCAAAAGCTTATAAAAAAATACGAAATAGATATTGCTAAATCTGAAACAACAGATGAAGAAAGTGACACAGTAGTGCTTGATGATGAGTTTTATGTTGTTTCTAAATTAAAAAAAGATTGTAAGGAAGAAAAAGAAAAAGCAACAGCTTGTTGTATTAACCCTAATGCTTGCAATGGTTTCGCTTTAGATATTGCTCAATATGTTCTTCCTCTAGCGCCTTCTCTTTTATCTGCTTTTGAATCTTATAATATTAGTAGTAAGGCAAGCGGTGGGGAATTAACACAACAAGAAGCTATCAATAAGATGTGTAGCGCTCAAAATACTGTTGCTCTAGGAGCTTTTGGAACAACTTTAATGAATCAGCTGTCGCCTATTTTTCAAAAAAATTGCGCAAAAAGAATTGCAAGTTGTGAAGAAGCTTGCAATGAGGATATTGATACATTCAAAAGCGATTTTATGAAAGTTTATTCTACACTTTTCCCCAATTTTAAAATTGTTCAACAAATAGTTGGTTTTGTAAAACAAAAATGTTTTGATATTCAAAATAAACTCAGTGAAATAGAAATTGCGATTAACAATCAAGCTAACGACAGGTTTAGTATTGATAATGGCACTACTAATGAATGTAATTTTATTTTTAATTCAAAAGATAAGTCAGTAAGAGTAACAGACAATCAAACTACATCTACATTTGATCAACAAGGGGATATAGTTATACCGATGGGAAATAAAGGAACAGATATTATGGAATCCATTTTATATGTAGCTAAAGCTTATCAAAATACTACCAAAGATAGAAAATATCAATTAACCAATAATTCCACTGAAGAAGAAATTGTAAAATGTGGGAACCAGCCAGACCGAGTTTTGGATTCTTCGCCTAAGCCCGGACAGCCTGTTTCTACCCCTGCTATTCAAATATGCCAACAAGCCTTTGATCATGCTCTTAATAAGTCTCCTTCCCCCCCTCATATTGTAGATTCAGGAAATAAACCTAATATAGGAGTGAATAATTTTGCTGGGGATAGAACAAATCAAAATCCAACAAATACTCTTTCAATACCTGAGGGTGAAGACTGTGAATATGGAGTTTTATCTGCTGAGTCATTGGAAAACTGCCCTATAGGTCTAGCGGATGAGGATTTTAATTTGAATAATAAACCCTCATTAGCCAAAGGACCTCAATGGGCAGATAGTAATGCTGGGGGAGGCTCTCCAGGTCCTGGAGGAGGCGGTGGAGGTATTCCTAGTTCTGGCAGTTTAGCGGGAAATACTCCTTCTGTAGGAGGCCCGAGAAGCTATCCTTCTTATAGAGGTCCAGCAGATTTGAATGCTGGATTTGGAAATAATCCTGCTTATCCTCCTTCTTATAGAAATGAAAGAGGAGGAATGGGACTGCCCAATAATAGACTTCCATCTGATGATCCTAAAGCTAAAATGCCTTTAAATAATGGAAATATGCCTTTTCCTATGGATGAAAATTCTAATGAAAAAAGTATCTTTCAATTGGCCAGCGACAGAATACAAAACTTTTGCATGGATTATTCTTGTGACAATAAATAATCCATTCAATTTTAAGTCGTACTGTGCTTAAATCTGAATTTGTTTTGAAATTTTATGTGAAAAGCTTTTATCAAGTGTATAAATTCATTTTAAATCTTGTATAAAAATTTATAAATATCATGTTTAAAAACTCGGGTCTGCCATTGGACACAAAGTGATTTTCAGTTGCTATTTATATCTTACAAATTTTAGAAATGTTTTAGGAAACTTTTTTGCTTATTAATATTTTA
>JAPORL010000188.1 GCA_026712605.1 Pseudobdellovibrionaceae bacterium
AAAAGAGTTAATATTTGCCCACCGTTATTTAGCTGAACTAAAAGGAATAGCTCGTACTATCCCTAATGAAAAAATTTTACTTTTAAATTTAACACTTCAAGAAGCTAAGGATAGTTCTGCTATTGAAAATATTATCACCACGCAAGATAGTTTGTATGCACATTATATTAATCCAAAAGAAAATACTGTTGATAAAGAGGTTCATAATTATTCAAAAGCACTTCTTTTTGGATGGGAAAAAGTCAAATCATCTTCTGGAATCTCATGCAATACCATTATAGAAATTCATAAATTTATTGAACCAGATAAATCAGGTTTTCGTAAAGTTCCAGGTACAGTATTAAAAAATACAGCTACAAATGAAGTGGTTTATAGTCCTCCTTCGCCAGAAAAAATTCCTAATCTCATGAAACAATTTGAGGATATAATTAATACAAATTCCATGGATCCCCTTGTAAAAATGGCTGTCAGTCATCTTTATTTTGAAAGCATTCATCCGTTTTATGATGGTAATGGTAGAACAGGACGTATTATAAATATTCTTTATTTATTGTTAAATAATCTTTTAGAAAGTCCTATTTTGTATCTTAGTCGTTATATTCTTAAAAACCGGTCAGACTATTATAGACTGCTTCAGCAAGTAAGAGAACAGGAGAATTGGATAGATTGGATTATTTATATACTCAAGGGTATTTCTCAAATTTCCCAGGAAACAAAAGAATTGATTAGAAAAATTGATGAATTGTTTAAAGAATATAAAAACATTATTCGTGGAAAGTATAAATTTTACTCTCATGATCTAATAAATAATATTTTTTCATACCCTTATACTAAAGTTAAACATTTAGAGGAAAATATGGATATCTCCCGAGCGACTGCAACACGCTATTTAGATGTGTTAGCAAAAGATAATATATTAGAAAAAAGTAAAATAGGTAGAGAGAGTTACTATATAAATAGAAAATTATTCAACTTATTGAAAAATTCATAATTATAAGATCTAGAAATTGAAAATCCTTAGATAGTAAGTCCTTTTAAGTGGATATTTTAAATTAAAATCTTTAAAAGCTCCCCGAAGAATCAGTTGCACAGGAGATAGAACTCCAGCCCAAGAGCTGATTGCTTTAAAAAATATCTAATATGTCTCGGGATAAAGAAATCTGTAAAATTGAATTTTAAATGATTTTTAGTCTATTATTTAATTCTATCTTCTCAAAAAAGTTGATTTTTGAAAAGATAACTGAGTGTATGTTCAAAAAGTTATATATTTGAGAAAGTCAGAAAAGATAAAACTTTGTGAGAAACTACAGTGAGATGATTGATATTTATTTTTTTGTAAGTTTTCTTTTTTTTATTTTTGCAAAGATACCGTAACACTTTGAAGTTGTAAAAGCAGTAACTGCCGCTCCTATTGTTCCGGCGGTTGTTGCTTCCAAACCTGTGATAGGGTAGTAGGGGTTTATAAAAAAGCTTCCAGTGAGAAAGCCGATTACTGCAGACAGTATAACTACATTATCTTTCCTAGAAGAATTGCCTTCATTATAAGAGATTTCTGTTAAGAACTCTTCATTTTGATATGGGGAATCTAATAACTTTTTTATACTTAATAGATCAGTAGTGAGGTCTTTAATAAATTCATCCGCTTTTGTTTTTGAATGGATATTTTGGATCCACTCTATAGCAGAAATTGACTTTGAAGGAGTAACTATTTTTAAAATAGCTGAAGCGTCTTTACTTTTAATAGCTTGACCTAAATGGGTATCTTCTAAAGGAGCTAAGGCAATATTAACACCTCCAAGAGATAAATTATTTTTGTTTGATTTTGGATTAAAAACATCAATTAGATTTTGCCTTTCTTTTTCAAAAAATTCTTGATTAGAGTGAACCCTTGCCATTAATTGAGAAATATTATTCCCTTCTTTAGTTTCAAATTTAATGACTTTGATAAATTCTGTGATGGGCTGTTCAAGTAAAAGTTTCATTTCTTTAGAATAGAGCTTTGAGTCTTCTTTTTGTATTGCTGAAAAAAGAGTAGGAAGAGAACCTTCTTCTGGTCTTACTGTATAAACGGTAGGAAGAGAACCTTCTTCGCTAACAGCTAAATAAGGACCTGAAAACAAAACTAGCCCTAAAAAAACTATCATTTTATGTTTCATAAATCCTCCCCTGTAGCTTTAAATTAATAACACAGACTACTATACTAATTATTTTGAAAAGGCTAGAAAAATTTGAAAAAAGAACTAAGCTTAATCTTGTTTTGTAAATTATACACTTTAATAGCTATATGTTTCTTCGCTTTAAATTAAAAAATTTCATTTTTTTGACATTTTTGAAATTATAACATAATAAGAAAAACAGCTTTATTCTATGAAAAAACGATATAATATTTTAGATGCTTTAAGGGGCTTTGCTCTTGTTGGGGTAACTCTTGTCAATGCAGGTACTATTAACAGCCCTTTTTGGATGGATACTTCTGATTTTGCTTTCAAAAGCACTCCTATTGATTTTTTTCTTACTGAATTTATTTTTATGGTTTTTATTCAAAAATCTTACCCTATATTTGCTTTTCTTTTTGGTCTCAGCGCCGCGCTCATGTTAGAGAGAATACCTTATAATCCAAACAAAACATTCTTAAAGCGTCTTTTCTTTTTAGCCATTTTTGGTCTCTTACAAGTTACATTTTTTTACTGGGGGGACATTCTTTTTGTTTATGCGCTTTTAGGCTTTGCTCTTGTTGCCCTTTTAAAATTAGGACGGAAGGGGATATTTTTTTCAGCTTGTATTCTTTTAGTAACAACTTTTATTCTCAGAGCCATTATTTACGCTTTGGGATTGCCAGAGTATGAATATAGCGACTTGTTAATCACTCCTTATGCCACAGGCTCTTTTTTACAGATTTTAGCTGAGAGATTTTCTAATTACTATGATTGGTTTTATTGGGGCTTTTTCCAAACCGAAAATTTGGCCATGTGGTTATATTATGCTGTTTATTATATTGAATTGTTTTTATTTATGAATATAGGAGCTTATTTTATTTTTTATAAAGATTATTTTACAAGTATTGATAAATATGTCGGACTATTCTTAAAAGTGGCTTTATTTTCATTTATTGGAATACTCTTATTTCATATTGCTAACAGTTTTTCTTTAGATTGGATAAATGTCCTAAGCAGTATAAAAAGTATTTTATTTATTTGTCTCTATTCATCTTTGTTTTGCTTGTTCTATTTAAAAATGGGAATGGTATTACAAAAAGCTTTTTCCTCTTTCGGGCGTATGGCTTTGACTTGGTATTTAGGTTTTAATGCCTTAATGTCCTTTATTCTTTATGGTACAGGTTTAGGTCTTTACGGATCAGTCGGTCCAAGCTTTGTTATCGGAATAGGATTTGTCTTTTTGCTTTTTGCTTTTTTTGTATCACCACTCTGGCTAAATAAGTTTCAACAAGGTCCCTTGGAAAAATTTTGGAGAACTCTCTACTCCAGTTCTAAAAAAAATCAAACTGTTTCAAGTTAGGTAGTTTTCAATAAGATAGCTTTATCCGAAAAGCTTGTAAGATACAAAGCTAAAAACTCGGACATGCGGTTTGCCACAAAGCGACTTG
>JAPORL010000202.1 GCA_026712605.1 Pseudobdellovibrionaceae bacterium
TAATAAAGCTTATAAAGTTTTAAGAAATCCTAAAAAAAGACAAAGATATGATCAAAATTCAACAGATACAACACGAGTAGAAAGTAGGACTGTTGTTTATAGAGTAATAGATGGTAAAAAAATAAAAGGTCATCTTCACCCAAACGGTGGTGGCTTTGTAGCTAACACAGCTACAGTAGCAGATACAGCTTATGTTGGAAAAGATGCTATGGTTTTGGATTATGCAAAGGTTTTGCATTATGCAAGTATTTCTGAAAATGCAATAGTTTCTGGGAATGTAACGGTTTTGCATTATGCAAAAATTTATGGCTATGCAAGGGTTTCTGGGAATGTAAAAGTTTTGCATTATGTAAAAATTTATGGCTATGCAAGGGTTTCTGGGAATGTAAGTGTTTTTCATTATGCAGAAATTTATGGGTGGACAATAGTTTCTGATAATGTAAGTGTTTTTCATAGAGGAGTGGTTTCTGGCAAGGCGAATGTTTCTGGAGATGTAAGTGTTTTTGGCAATGCAGTAGTTGCTGGTGAGGAAAAAGTTTCTGGCAAGAAAGAGCTTTTTGGCAATGCACTGGTTTTTGGCTATCATCCAAAGGTGGCTAATGTAGAAAAGCTTGCTAATTTAATAAAGCGTTCTAATTCAGAAAAGCTTTCTAATCAAGAAAAAATTTCTAATCAAACAAAGCCTTCTAACAATATAGAGCTTTCTGATCAAATAAATATTTCTAAGCAATTAGATCGTCTTAATAAAAATTGCAAAGAATTATGGGAAGGCAAGAGTTTATAAGCAAGGAGAAGTTTCTGGCAAAATTTTTCATAGTGCAAATTTTTATAGATTCAAAATAATAAAAATTTAATTTTTTAATTTTTCAAAAAAGTATTTAATTTTCTAAAGAAAAACTGATATTCATATCACTTTTTTAAAAATCCTTAACTTATTGGGAATTTAAAAACTCTACTAAAAACTATAGGAGACAGTTAAAACATCCATATACTATGAGGCTTCATTGATATGCAACAAGTTGCGGGGAATTTATATCTTACAAGCTTTTACATACAGAATCCATTTTATTATACAAGACTATAGTCTTGCTTAAATGACTATATTATATTTATTTTTATAAAAAGAAAGTTATAATTCAGACAGTGAAAAATAAAAAAACACTAACTAAATCAGATATCGCTCTAGCCGTTTATAATAAAATAGGCTACAGTAAAAAATATTGTGAAGATCTGGTAGATGATTTTTTTGAAACAATCAAAAAACATTTAAAAAAAGGGCAAGGTATCCAAATTCATGGTCTTGGCAAGTTCATCTTAAAGGATAAAAAAAATAGAAGAGGACGCAACCCTCAAACAGGAGAAGAGCTTATTATAAAATCAAGAAGAGTTTTGCTTTTTCATGCCAGTGAAAGTTTTAAAAAACAATTTTAACATGATTAACTTAGAAAAACATTTTACAAATATTCAAACAAAACTTAACAGTTTGCCAGAAAAATTAAAATTCAAAATTGGTGAAGTAAGCTCATTCACAGGAGTGCCTAACCATTCTTTAAGATATTGGGAACAAGAGTTTTCTATACTTAAACCAGAAAAGTTTATAAACAATCAAAGAATTTATTCTAAAAAAGATATAAAAACTTTACTTTTAATCAAAACCCTTCTTTATGAAGAAAAATTTTCTATAGAGGGATTAAGAAAACATTTAAACTCTTATTATCAAAAATTTAAAACATACAATTTACAAATAAAAGAGCCAAAAAACCAAACAATAGAAAATAAAATCCATGAATTATTGAACTCTTTATCAAAAATGAGAGAAACATTAAATCAAAAACAAATTTAATATTTTAATATATCTAAAAAAATAAGCTGTAAAAGATAATAAATTAAACTGATTTTAAATGTGACAGCAAAGTTTCTCCATACCGATATATAGAGCCAGCTCCTAAAGTAATAAATATATCTCCTGATCTTAACTCTTTAGATAATACTGAAATATAAGATTTTTCATCTAATAATTGAACTAAAGGATGCTTAATTTGTCTGATAAAGCTTTCTGAATTAAAACCCTTTAAAGCTTTTTCTCCAGCTGGATAAACAGGTAATACAAAAAGCTTATCGGCATGAGAAAAGCATGTCAAAAAACGATTCCAACAATTTTTAAATCTTGTGTAACGATGAGGCTGAAATAAAGCTACTATTCTTCTTTCTTTAAACTCCTCTTTTAGACTAAAAAGGAGAGCTGATAACTCTGTAGGATGATGAGCATAATCATCATAAAAAAAACAACCCTTCCACTCCCCTTTTAACTCTCTTCGTCTTTTAACTCCTCTAAAACTGGCAAGCCCTTTAAAAATATTTTCTTTTTTCAAACCTGCGAGCCAAGAGCAAACTAAAGCGCCTAATGCATTTAAAGCGTTATAGTCTCCTTTTAAAGGAACTTTAAAGCGCTCCCATTCCTCTCCTTTGTAATAAATTATATAATGAGATTTGTCTTTTTTTAAAACAAAATCATTTTGTTTAGAAAAACCATAGGTATATAACTTTCTTGAAAAATTATTTCCTAAAACCTCTTTCACATTTTTACAATCTCCACAAGCTATCACAGCTCCGTAAAAAGGTATCTTTTTTAAAAAATCATAAAAATTTTTTTTTATTTCCACTAAAGAGCCATAAAAATCCAAGTGATCATCATCTATATTGGTTAAAACAGTAAGCTCTGGGAATAAATGATGAAAGCTTCCATCACTCTCATCAGACTCAGCAATAAACCATTTGCTGTTTCCTAAGCGAGCTGTAGATTGAAATAAGTCTAAACGCCCTCCCGCCACTACAGTTGGACTTTTACCAGCATTAAAAAATATACTAGCTAAAAAAGCTGTTGTAGTTGTTTTACCATGCGAACCAGCAACTACTATACCTTGTTTTAACCGCATCATTTCTGCCAAAGCCTCTCCCCTATGGATAACAGGTAAAGATCGGTTTTTTGCCTCCTGAAATTCTACATTGTCTTTTTTTATAGCGCTGGAATAAACTACAATATCTGTTTTTGAATCTAAATGTGAAGCAGAATGCCCAATATAGATGGGAATTCCTAATTTTTTTAAACGAGAAACCTCTGCACCTTCTTGTAAATCACTTCCTGTAACACGACAACCCGAATTATAAAGCAATTCCGCCAAGCCACACATCCCAATGCCCCCAATACCAATAAAGTGTAAATTTTTGTTTAGTAAATGAGTCATAATAATACTGAGTATTTATCTTAACTCTATTTTTCAGGCAAGTAAGAACTGATAAAACAAATTTAAAAATTTTTAAAAGAAAATAAGTTTTTTTGAAGGAGTGCGTAAAGCAAAGCGATATAAGCTTATTGAAAAATATAAAAAAATGAAAACTTAAAATAAAATTGCAGTATAAATCTATACTTATTAAAAAGAATAAAAAAAGACAAGACTTACATAATTAAAGTAAGAGTTTAAATTTTTCATTCCAAAACAAGCTTTAAAGCCCCTTTTGATGATAATTCAAAAATTATGTATTTTCTTCTTCCTTTT
>JAPORL010000238.1 GCA_026712605.1 Pseudobdellovibrionaceae bacterium
CAAAAGCATTGCTATTAAGCCCACTAAAAAACTCTTCATTTTTTTATTCATACCTAGCTTCTTTTTTAGTCATTATATTAGACTGATTTTTTATACTACAGAAAAAACCTAAATATTCAAGAATTTTTTGAAGATTATCTAGTTAATTCTTAAGCTTTAAACTGATTATCTTTCTAAAAGATATAAAAAGTTTAAAAATAGATATTCAGCTCTGACACAAAGCGACTTTCACCCCCTATTCCCTTAAAATTTGAATTCTTTTAATCCTCTACAAGCAGATAGTACTAAAACAAAACGCAAAAAATAATAGAGAGTCTTATCAGTAAAAAAATAGTCAAAAAAAATTAAAATTTTTCAAGCTATCTGCCGAAAAATAAACTATGCAGTTTAAAAAGTATTATATCTTTTTAATTTTTATAATTTTTGCTGTTTTAGGAGCTTTATCTCTATCTATCTTTAAATCCAATAAGCCTGCTATTACTAATAATAATATAGAAAAGAGATCTCTCACAAAAAAAGATTTAAAAAACAGAGAACCGATACTATGTCAAGCTGAGTTTGTGCAAAAAGAAAATAACAATTTTTCTAAACTTAAAAAGTATATAGAAAATCAATGGGCCTTAAAAGATATATTGGTATTAGACTCTTGGGAAGAAGTATTAAAAACACAAAGAGAAAAACCCTTAGTGGTAGCTGTTATTGATACTGGCATTTACGATAAACATCCTTGTTTAAAAAATCAACTTTGGATCAATCCTAATGAAATACCAAATAATGGAATAGATGATGATAAAAATGGCTTTATTGATGATATAAATGGTTGGAATTTTGTAGATAATAACAATAAAATTCAAGATACACATGGACATGGAACACATGTTGCTGGAATTATTGTAGCTAAAGGCCCTCCAGATTGTGAAATTATTGGTGTAGCCCCCCATGTAAAAATCATGGTTTTGAAATACTATGAAGAAGGGGCAGATAGCACTCTTAATATTAAAAACACCATAAAGTCTATTTTATATGCTGTTAATAATGGAGCAGATATTATTAATTATTCTGGAGGAGGGCCTGGAGCTAACCAAAATGAAAGATCAGCTATAGCTCAAGCGGCTGATAAAGGAATTATTTTTGTTGCCGCTTTAGGAAACGAAGGTTCAAAAATTGGAGAAAAAACTAAATACTACCCCGCTAGTTACAATCTTCCCAATATCGTATTTGTACAATCTCATAATGAAAAAGAAGAAAGAGTAGAATCCAGTAATTATATTCAAAACCCCTCTTTAGAGCCTAAAAGAGTTCAAACAGCCCCTGGAGAAAATATTATTTCAACTCTCCCCTCTCCATTTTATCTTCAAGGAAAATCAAAAAATTCATCGGATGTTTTAAGAAGCTTAGCCTCTCCTTTTAAAAAAGATTACTATGGTAGAATGACAGGAACTTCTCAAGCCACTGCTGTTGCAACAGGAGTTGTAGCTTTAGCTAAAACTCAACTTCCCCATTGGAATATGGAAAAAATCATTCAGCAAGTTACTCAGGGCCAAAAACTATCCGCTTATGGCGCTGTTTCCATGAGACCTCAAAATGTAGATTTATCTGACAGAATCGATCATACAAATACCAGAATTCCACATAATCCTAACAAAATAGAAGATATACTTAAAAACCCAAGACTAGATGAATTTCCTTCAGAAAATACTTTTGATCAAATTAAAAATATAGATGATATCGTCAACAAAAAATAATTGTTTTTTTATATCATAGTTTTTGAAACCAAAATAGATTTCAATAATTTAACAATGAATTTTAATTTATAACAGATGTGGAAAAACGGATTCTTTTAACAAAACTGCTTATCTGATCTGCTCCGTCTGGCAGTAAAAAATATCCAATGACAGTCATTTCAAGATTATACCTCGGAATAACTATGGATTCATTAGGTTCACAGCTTGATTCGTCTGAAGAGTTATTATTTATTCCTCCTGTAGTATTAGTTGTTAGATTGTTATTTGTTGTTAAATTGTTATTAGCTGTATTTTGATTTGTATTTCTCTGAATAAACCTATTCTGAAAATCTCTGGAAGCTTCAGCTGTTCTATCTATAATATTAAAACCATCAAAATATAAACTTAGATTATCAAAAGGGTTTTCTGACTGAGGAAAATAATTAACCTGTGTCCCTGTAGATGCAGGAAGAACTAAATAAAGATAGGGCGCAGTGCCCCCTCCTTCTCCTGAACAATAGCCTGTGCTAATTTCAGAACTATAAGCTGGAAAATTATAATTGCCACACCTAGCCCTTCCATTAAGCCTAATCGTATCAATAACTAAAATATAATCTGTTAAATTTGTAATTTGAAGACCAAATTTTAACCAGTTATCTCCTACCTCTTGGTAAACAGGTTGTTCAAGTTCTGAATCTTCAGTATCTTCAGTATCTTCAGTATCTTGAATATCTTGAAAAAAATTTTCATCTAAAAACTCTTCTTTTAGTCCTTCATTTCGTAATTGTTCATAGACTACGCGTGAATTAAAAGGCCGCCAACGACAAAGTTGTCTTGATCCTTTTGTGCGAATATAAGGACGACCAGAAGAAGTGCGAACTGCAGAATCGGAATTAAAAGGAACTACAAATATTTGAACATCATTAGAGCCAACACCTCCTGTTCCAATACAAGAAGATAATAAATAAAAAGATAATAAAAAAGAAAAGCTTAATATTTTTTTCATATTTAAATACTAGAGATTTTTATATATTTTTCTATCTTTAATAATATTATACAATTTTTAACACTTTCAACTTTAAAAAAATTAAATAAGCTATAGAGCATTTATTACTCAACTAAATTAGGAGTTACAAACATCAGCATTTCAGATTCTGCGAAATTAGAATTTTTAGTTTTAAACATCCAACCTAAAATAGGAATATTCCTAAGCCATGGAATAGAATCACCTCTTTGCGTTTCGTTTTTTTGATAAATTCCTGAGACAACAACAGTTTGACCATCTTTTGTCAGTACCTCTGTTTGAGCTGTTCTATCCGTTTTAAAGGCTCCGCCATCTCCACCAGGTGTGCTGAGATTAAGATCAACTTGAATAGAAATACTTCCAGAAGAAGTAACTACGGGAGTTACATTTGAGCTTAATGTAATATCCTGAGTTTGAGCTGTCTCTTGCGCAACTCCTGCCGCTCCTCCTACTTGGTTATTAGTAGTGCCAGGAGCAACCTGCGTTACATTTTGTTGCCCTGAAGCGGCGGCATCTAAAACCGTATTTCTAGAAGCTAATATCAAAATAGGTGTATTTTTTGTGATAGAAGCGCTTTGACCACTTTTTGTTAAAATTTTAGTTGTGCTTAAAACCTGAACTGAACCATCAGTCTCAGCTAAATTTAAGGTAGCATCCAAATCTCCCAGAAAAGGAAATCCATTCATTGTAAAAGTATTCTGAAGTCCTGATTGATTATCTAAACTATAAGTGTAACTGGTATTATTTAAACCATTTATTAAAAAATTCAAAAAGCCATCAGCGCCAACTCTGACAGGAAAATTA
>JAPORL010000030.1 GCA_026712605.1 Pseudobdellovibrionaceae bacterium
CTGCTATATTTTTACTGTGCCTAATGTCTTTAGCCTCACTTTTTGAGCTTCACTTCCCTAATATGCACTTTTTTGATCAAGAAGTCAGCTTAGGAGGAGCTTTTGGAGAAGTAACAGTCTCTTTACTAAAACCTTTACTTCATACTGTAGGAACTGCTGTTGTTTTATGGTCGGCTTTTTTGCTGGTTTTAATCTCCTATGGACAATTTTTATTTTCTCCCTACCTTATTCAAATTCCAAAAAAAATTTTAATCTCTGCCCCTTATTTTTTTAAAAAATATCCTATAAATTGGTCGCTAAGCTTTTTTTCAAAATCTAAAAAAACTCTTACTTTTTCTATTCAATTTATTAAGTTAGCTAGCTCCTTTTTAAAAAATAAAACACTTTTTCTTAAAGACTTTTTATTTCAACAAAAAAGAAAGCTGAGACAAAATCCATCTCAAAAAATAGAATCTCCTATCAAAACCAATGAGTCTACCCCTCAATTTACATTTAAAGAAACCTCTATGTTAAATTCAAGTATAGAAATTAAAAAGCCAAGCAAAGAAGAAACTAAAAAACCTTTAGAGGAAAAAGAAACTCCTTTAAAAATAAAACTTCCATTGGAAAAACCAAAATATAATGAAGTGATTTGGAATGGTCTTCCCTCTATTGAAATTTTGTCAGACAATTCAAACTCTTCCAAAAAAATCAATTTTAAAGATGTGGAGGATTTATCTAAAAAATTGATAGATAAACTGGCCCAATTTTCCATAAAAGGAGAAATTAAAGCTATAAAAACAGGTCCCGCTTTAGTTTTATTTGAATTTAAACCAGAAGATCATGTTAAGGTTTCAAAAATTCGTGAAATGGAAAGCGATCTCAGTTTAGCTTTAAGCAGTGAATCTGTGCGTATCATTGCGCCTATTCCGGGACGAGATGTTGTAGGTATAGAGGTTTCCATGCCTTATAGAGAAATGGTTTATCTAAAAGCTTTACTTCAAAAAGAAGAATTTTTAAAAGCAAAACTTCCCCTTGTTTTAGGTAGAAGAGCAGATAACATGATTGGAATTAAAGACTTAGCTCGAATCCCTCATCTTTTAGTTGCAGGAACAACTGGCTCTGGAAAGTCCATGTTTATTATCAGCTTTATCAGCTCCTTACTGTTTCGGCATAGTCCTGAAAATTTAAGACTTCTTTTAATTGATCCTAAACAAGTTGATCTTTCTAGTTTTAAAGACATTCCTCATCTCTTATCTCCTATTATCACCTCTTCTCAATCAGCAGTAGGAGCTTTACAATGGGCGATTCAAGAAATGGAAAAAAGATATCGCTCCCTTTCTTACTTTAAAGCGAGAGACTGTGAAAGCTTTAATACGACTGTTCAAAAACTTTCAACAAAAGAACAAAATTGGAATGAAGAAAAAAATAAAGAGCTTAGCCCTAATGAAAGCTATTATTTTGAACCTCTGCCTTTAATTTGTATTGTTATTGAAGAGTTTGGCGATCTCATGGCTGATAGAGCTCTTAGACGCTCCATTGAAAACTCTGTAGTCCG
Organism: Pseudobdellovibrionaceae bacterium; assembly: GCA_026712605.1. Classification (GTDB taxonomy): domain Bacteria; phylum Bdellovibrionota; class Bdellovibrionia; order Bdellovibrionales; family UBA1609; genus JACOND01. Next base: position 1,538 of record JAPORL010000030.1, read on the forward strand.
ATTAGCTCAAAAAGCCAGAGCCAGTGGAATCCACTTAGTTCTAGCTATGCAAAGTCCTAGAAAAGATGTGTTGACAGGTCTAATTAAAACTAACATTCCTGGGCGTATCAGTTTTAAAGTAGCTAGTGGAACAGATTCAAGAGTTATTTTAGATGATATAGGAGCAGAGAGACTTTTATCTCATGGAGACATGCTATTTTTAGAGCCGGGAAATTTAAAAGCTAGGCGATATCACGGCCCTTATATTAGAGATAAAGAAGTTTCTGCTATTTCTAAATATTGGAAAGAACAAAGTGAGCCACTTTATGAAGAAAGCCTATTAAATACAAAAAAAATAAACTCTAATGCTCATTCTGTGTTTATAGAATCCAAAAAAGATCCCATGTATGATGAGATTTTAGAGTTTGTAAAAACTTGTAATGTTATAAGCGCTTCTTTTTTACAAAGAAAATTTCAAATTGGGTATCCCCGAGCTGGTCGGATCATTGAAACTTTATTTAAAGAGGGACAAATTGGTCCTGCTCAAGGAAGCAAACCCAGAGAAGTCCTCCTTAATAAATAATTTTTACTGCTTGAAAAGCAATTAATTCCCTTAATCTAAATTAAAGAAACTCCAATGAATAACATATTAAGATCATAACTAACATGGTTAAAACTTATTGTTGATCACAAAGTGAATTAATATAAAAAATAAATTTACTTCTATTTATCATGTAAGAACTATAAAAATATACAAATTTTAAAAGACAATTTATGCCAGAAAAGAATTGTAAACATAAATCTTGCTTAAATAAGAAATTTTTATAAAAAATGTAATATTTTTCCAATTTCTAGTTTTACTTTACAAATCAATAGATAATTGCTATTACACCTAAAAAAACAAAGGAGAAAATAACATGCTTAATTTTATAAATTATTTATTTAAAAATAAACTCATTCCATTCTTTTTCATTTCTTTCCTTTGTCTAAACTCTAGCTTATCTTCTGCTCAAAAGACATGTGAAGAAACTTTCTCTAAAACTCAATCTTTAAATGATAAATCAAATATTAATCTGATTGTTTTCAAAAAATATTTATCTACTTTTATCAACATGTATTCAATTCATGAAATGAATGATCAAAATTTACCTTTTTTGCATGTTGCTGTTGAAAATGGAGATAATGACTTAGTTAAAGCTCTTATTCATAATGGAGAGAATTTTAATATCAATGCTTTAGATAAGTATGGCAATACGGCTTTACATATTGCTGTTTGGAATGGATATATTAACATAGTTCAAATTCTTCTCAAAAATAAAGCAGATGTTAATATAAAAGGTACACTTGGCACAATTTTGCATATTGCTGTTCAAAAAAAATATTATAATATAGTTAAAATTCTTCTTAATCACAAAGCAACGGATGTTAATTTAAAAGATATCAATGATAGTACGGCTTTGATTATAGCTGTTATAATGGGACATAATGAAATAGTTCAAATGCTTCTTAATCATAAATCAACGGATGTTAATTTAAAAGATAGCCTTGGGAGTACAGCTTTGATTATAGCTGTTGTAATGAGACGTAATCAAATAGTTCAAATGCTTCTTAATCACAAATCAACAGATGTTAATTTAAAACATAGAAAAGGATATACTCCTCTTGATTTAAGTTTAAACAGAGATCATGAAATAAACGAACTTTTACAAAATAATGGAGCCATTAATAGTAATTGGTTTCGTAAGATTATACAAAAATTAATTATGCGATAAAAAATATTCAAAATAATAAAAGATTTAAATAATAATTAAAACTGTTAAAGCTTATTATTGATAGGTTTTTAACGCAAGGTGCAATATCTTCTGATTCTTAGTTTGATTTTTACAAACTAATAAAAAATTACTACTATAAATCTAAAAAAACAAAAGAATTATATGTTTAATTTTTTAAATTATTTATTTAAAAATAAACTCATTCCATTTTTTTTAATTTCTTTTCTTTGTCTAAATTCTAACTTATCTTCTGC
>JAPORL010000168.1 GCA_026712605.1 Pseudobdellovibrionaceae bacterium
ATGCAGACTGTTTATATTATTTGAATAAAATTCCAAATCATATCAAATTTGATTTAATTATAGCAGATCCTCCCTACAATATAGGAAAAAATTTTGGAAACAACTCAGACAATAAAAGCTTGTATGAATATGTTGAATGGTCTAATTTCTGGATCAAAAAATGCTTAAACCTTTTAAAAGAAGATGGATTAATTTATATTTATGGTTTCCCCGAAATTTTGGCTCATGTATCAATAAATTTTCCACTAGAAAATCAAAAATGGTTGGTTTGGCATTATACAAATAAGACAGTTCCTTCACTCAAATTTTGGCAAAGAAGTCATGAAACAATTTTATGCCTTTGGGCAAATAAAAGACCTAAAATTGAAATCAACAGAATAAGAGAACCTTACACAGAAAGTTATAAAAAATGTATTGGGAGAAAAAGAAAAAATACAAAAGGGCGTTTTGGAGTAAAAGAAACTATTTACAATGGACATAAAAATGGAGCATTGCCTAGAGATGTTATAAAAATTCCTTCATTAGCCGGAGGAAAAGGTTCTGTAGAAAGATATTTCCTCTGCCATACCTGTAATTCTAAATTATTCCCCCCCTCTCAAATAGAACAACACAGAACACATAAAATATTAAAACACCCTACTCAAAAACCTATGTCTTTAACAAAAAAACTAATACTTTCGCGAATTAAAAATAAAAAAGGAAATCTTCTAATACCTTTTGCCGGGTCTGGCTCAGAATGTGTCTTAGCTAAATTTATGAGAATCAATTATTTAGGAATAGAAATAAACCCAGAGTATGCTTTTTTTGCAAAGAGCTGGTTAGAAAGAGGACTGGATGAAGAGCTTACTAAAAGAATTTGAAATTTTTCTATCCAGTTTAAACTTAACAGAATATAGAGAAACTTACACAAAATATAAAACTGTAGAACTTAATTTATCAAAAAGAATACTACCTCTAAGACATATTTATCAAGAATATTGGCATAAATACTCTGACTGGAAAGATTATAATAAATTTTATTCTTTTTATTATTCTGATTTAAAACAAGAAATAGAAGATTTTAGAGATAAACATTTTTTTAGTAAAGAGACTTTTAGAATAGGTTTTAAGGCTAGAATTTATAGAACTTGGGTGTCACTTCTGACCCAAGTTCAAGGAGCTTATGTTTGCGCAGAGCTTTTTGGCTTTGAAAATGTAAAAATGAATCCTAAAAATGATATGCTAGGAAAAGATATTGTCATAAAAAAAGGACTGGATGAAAAAATCATTCAAATTAAAAAACAATCTAATAGACAAGATTTTAAAAGAGGAAAAATAGGGCAATATCCAGAAGTAGTATATCAAGTGCCACCTAAAAATAAACTTCTCAAAAATGGAGAAAAATCAAAAAGTTTTAAAGACTGGGAGAGTAAATATTCAAATAAATTGAAGCTTCTCCCTAATAATTTTATTGTTTTTAAAAGAGCTATGTTTGAAAATATCTTTTTCTAAAAGGAAATAATGAGTTTAAAATGCGGTATTGTAGGTCTGCCCAATGCGGGAAAAAGCACAATTTTTAATGCCCTAACCAATTCTTCACAAGCAGAAACAGGGAACTACCCTTTTTGCACAATAGAGACCAACAAGGGACAAGTCTTTGTCCCTGACGATCGCTTGACTAAAATCAGCCAGATTATGAAATCTAAAAAAACAATTCCAACTTCTTTTGAGTTTGTGGATATCGCTGGTTTAGTTAAAGGAGCTAGTCAAGGTGAAGGTTTAGGCAATCAATTTTTATCCCATATTCGCTCTGTGGATTCTCTTATTCACCTAGTAAGAGCTTTTAAAGATAGTCAAATCACCCATGTCTATGGAGAGCCTGAGCCTTTAAGAGATATTGAAATTATAAATACAGAATTACTATTATCAGATTTAGAAATAGCAGATAAACGCTCTCAAAAAATAAAAAAAACAGCTCAAAGCACAGGAGATAAAAAACTAAAAAAAGAAATGGAGCTATTGGAAAAAGTTGTCAATCTTTTATCTGAAAACAAAAATCTAAGGGATAAGGAATGGTCTAAAGAAGAACTGACTTTTTTAAAGCCCTACAATTTTATCTCTTTAAAGCCAGCGCTTTATATCTGTAACTTTAAAGAAGAAGATTTTACCAATCAAAAAATAGATCTTTCTAGTATAAGGCAAAGCTTAGGAACTAATGAAGATTGTATTGCTATCTCATGTGCTTTAGAGGCGGATATGATGGGCTGGAACCATTCTGAAAAAAATGAATTTTTAAAACCTATGGGTTTAAAAGAGCCTGTTTTACATAGGGTCATTAAAAAAGTTTATGAGCAATTAAATTTAATTTCTTTTTTTACAGCAGGAGAAAAAGAATCTAGAGCATGGACAGTTAAAAAAGAATCCTTAGCCCCCACTGCTGGCGGAGTGATTCACTCTGACTTTGAAAAAGGTTTTATAAGAGCTGAAGTTTATAGCTATGAGGAACTGCTAGAACATCAATCAGAAAAAACCCTAAAAAATAAAGGCTTAGTAAAAGTTGTAGGAAAAGACTATATCGTACAAGATGGCGATATCATGCATTTTTTATTTAATGTCTAGTTATTAAAATTGATAATTGAGAGAAAGCCCAGAATTAAATTGCCTATTGGTATCATAAAAAGCTATTGGCTTTAACTGAAAAAAATCTGCAACCTTATATTTTGAAGGAAGCCACCAAACATCTATGGATTCCCATATCTTAATAATAGAGCCTACAAAACAAACTCCAAGAGAAGCATAGAAGGCGCTATAAAGAAGCGTATTATCTGGATTATCTCCTGCTCCTATTCCAAAAAACACAGCTCCTGAGCAACCTAAAATTGTTGAAAGCCCTCCTGCTGTAAAAATCCATCCTCTTTCCGCATATCTTCCTTGAATAGCATGACCGATTCCAAAGCCAATGAAAGTTCCTGCAAAACCTCCCCCTACATAGTTACCTACAGAAATAGTTTTTTTATTTTGATAGCCTGAAAAAGAATCTTCCATTTCCATTTCAGAAAAAGAGGGAAAACTCAAAGTAAGAAGAAAAGTTCCTAATAAAATTTTTTTCATATTTTTTAACTATAAAGATAAAAATTTAAAATGACAAGTAACTAAAAACTTTTTTTCAAAAAAATAATTTTTGTGAATTTTCTTTTAAAAATCTAAGATATAAGCTTTAAAATGAGTTCGGATTTGAACACATTGCGACTGAAAGTCGCTTTGTGGCAAAACGCATAACTGAGACTTTAAGTTTTATTTATACATGTTTAAGTCTCTTATTTCAAAACTTGTAAAATATAAAGCTCAAAATGAGTTCGGATTTGAACACATAGCGACTGAAAGTCGCTTTGTGGCAAACCGCATAACTGAGACTTTAAGTTTTATTTATACATGTTTAAGTTTCTTATTTCAAAGCTTGTAAAATATAAAGCTCAAAATGAGTTCGGATTTGAACACATTGCGACTGAAAGTCGCTTTGTGGCAAACCGCATAACTGAGACTTTAAGTTTTATTT
>JAPORL010000229.1:0-868 GCA_026712605.1 Pseudobdellovibrionaceae bacterium
CCCAAAATCACCGAACCGGGGGATAGAAGCCAAAGTCTTTATTTTGTACGTCTTTTACTTTGGAGAGATAAAATCCTTACAGAACAAGAAGAGGTTTTTTTAAAAAAAGTACAGAAACACTTTATGAAGTTTTCTGATATAGAATCTATTAGTAGTCAGCTGGATCAACTTAAAGAAAAAAATACAAAAACACAAGAACTACTATACTCTTTAAAAAATAGTTCTGTGGTTCAATTTCTTAAAAAACTGCCCTTTCTTTCTAAATAATTTTTTTATTATTCTACACCGATTCAGTATAAAATCTTTATTCACTCTTATTACATACAAGATATTTTTTCTGTACGGCATAAGAGGTCAAAACGATCTGAAATACGTTTAAAAATATTGTCATGAGGAGAACCATATACACTAATTTTATTATTAGGAGCTTCACGAGCAGGTAACTTTTTCCAAAAAGAAGGAGAGTTTTTACCTTGACCTTCCCCTGCTTTAGCGAGCTTCCTTAAGGTGTTTTTATCTTGTTCTTTTGTTCCTATTTCTGTAGCCAAACCTTTTCCTTTGTCATTTCCTTTTTTTACTTCTAAAGCTGATGAAGAATCTTTTAATAAATGAGAGCCACCTTTAACAGCAGATCCTCCTCCATAAATATTCCCTGATTTTTCTTTATTACCTGAACTCACTTGTCTAAACATTTTATCTTTACTAATTGGGGAAAAAACAGAAGAAGAGCTATCTATACCTCCCCCTCCACCACTGCCACTTGTACTGCCTCCTATTCTTCCAGAAGCAGAGTTCTCATTCCCGATATACATATTTGATTTTTCAGATGCTCCATATCCTTGAGAAGATACCCGTCGCCGTTCCTCTC
>JAPORL010000229.1:902-1956 GCA_026712605.1 Pseudobdellovibrionaceae bacterium
TTTAGTATCTCCTCCGCATTCCGAGCCATCTGTTGAGATTTGTAACCCTCTTTTTCACATGCTTTAGGAATAGTAAGATAATTTTGTGTATAAAAATCAGAATATTTACTAATAAGCTCTTCACTACAGGTATGAACTTGAGGGTTATAAGCTGAAGCCACTTTTAGGTCAAAAGCACAGTACTTCTCAAATAGAGACAAAAAAACATCTTCCATCTGATTTTGACAAGCCGATACACAATGGGAAGCCTGGCTTCGGCACTTATTTGCTAATTGATGACCTAAGTTTCCCGTATTAGTCAGTTTTTTCTTTAACAAAACACATTGTGTAGATATATCCCCATTATTTAAGGAAGATTCATTCGTAAAAAGGCGCCTATTATCCCCTACACACTTAAGAGGATCTTTACAACAAAGCTCTGCCTTATTTTTTAACTGTTCACAAGATTTAAGAGCATTGTTAAAAGCCACTTCCAATGTTACCTCACAGTTTTGACCTAGATCACATTTTTCGTTTTTATGTTTCCATGTAAAATTACTTGGTAGTTTATGAGGGTCTTGAGGAAGATTAGTGGCTATTTTTCGATGGAGAATATTAAAACAATTTTCAAAACCCTGGGATGTAGTAACAGATTCCCCACATTCTGGTACATGAGCTACTTGGTTATGACAAAATAGATCACAACCTCCAGGGCAAACAAGCTCTGCCCCTTTGCTCTCGTTTAAGTCCTTTATTATTTGATGGCATCCATTAAGTAAGTTTTGTTTTAATCTTTGTTCGTTTTCAGTAGTGCAACGCTTTATGGCATGAGAAAAAGAGGTTCCGGACTGATTAAAATCAAAGGGTGGTCCATTGCAACTCGCTTCACATACATCTCCTAGGTTTCTCATACTATCACAAGCTGTTGCATTTTGAGACGCATACCCTTGACATTCCTTTGCACATATATGTTTCTTTACACATGGTTCTACATTCTTAGGCTGAATATTTGAATGACGGCAACTACAGTGCTGAGGTAGTTCTGGGTAATTCTGGGTAACAAATTTTTCTTGTT
>JAPORL010000229.1:1966-3521 GCA_026712605.1 Pseudobdellovibrionaceae bacterium
ATCTACATCAGAATCTGTGTTATTTCCTGAACCAAAAGAAACAGCAGTAGTAGGGTTACAAAAAAGAAGTAAAATTAAAAACAATATGAAAGAATTTAAAAAGGCCATATTGTTATTTTCGGCCTGTTTATAAAAACTCTAAAGCAAAAACTGAGACTTATATCTTATTATTTTAGTTAAATTTAATGACCATAACGAATAGGAGGAGCCGAGTCCAATTGCTTTTGCATTATATGAGAAAGATCTACAAGTTGATTTACAATATTTTGATGCTCAGAACATTCCTTAATAGGAGTAGAGGCACAATCTCTTTCAGCAGAAATGCGCTTTTCTTCTAATATAAGAGCTTCATCAGCAAAATACCACATAGCCTGACAGCGTAGCTGTAATGAATAAGCGATGGTTTCCCTGTCACCCTTCCATACAGAAAGAGAAGGTCTTCTTAAACAACGCTCTGATGAATCTCGCATTCTGATCAAGACCTCTTTAGTGTCAATATAAGATATATTTCCCTCACCACTTATAATATCCACAATAGCGGCAACATAACCTTTATAATAGGTATTAGGTAGAGCAATAAAAATCTTTGCACTTAAACGATTTTTTTCTTCTATTTCAGGCATGTCATCAGTAGTGCCTTCAGGATAATAGCGAGCAGCTTCAATTAGGTCTGCCGCTCTTTCAATATAGCCCAGCATTTGATTAAAATGATGAGGATCAGTAGTCATTTCAACAGATCTATCTAAAGTTTTATCTGTGTAATAGTAACGAGCTATTATACGAGAAGCCAAAATATGGCCCCCATTAGAGGCATTTTTTATATGCTGGATCCCTTCTTCTTTTTTTCCTATGCAGAAAGCATTAACACCCAGATTGTAAATCATCGCCATATCATTAGGAAACTCTTGTAAGTATTCTTTAGTCCGCTGATAGCCCTTTTGATTATCCGTAGAACGACAATGAATCAAATCTCCTGGTGCTCCAAAAGAACTTAATGAGAATGTAAAACTAAAAAGCATAATAAGTAAAGATCCCGCTTTTATAAAACCATTTAACTTCATTTAGTTCCTCCTTTTTTTATCTTACTCATATTTATACTATAGATGCAAAAATCAGAGCAATAAAAAAAGACTCTAAAAAAAATATATATCTTATTGAAAAGACTTATAATTTTATGTAATTTTTACATCTTGATTTAAGAAAACTGTGTATTATTTAAACAAAGATTCGACATTTTTTGTTACTTTTTTACTTCTGGATTTTTTATATCTCATATCTTTCATCCAGAAGCCTCTATATAAGAATCTATTACTTATCCAATTTGAGAGTAGTTTTTTTCACCAGAAAAAGAATAAAGGTTTTCTGTTTTTATAACTTCTATTTTAGCAGAAGCCAGGTCTTCCAATAAAGAAATAAGATTTTTAAAATCTATATCTTCTTTTGTTTTCAAAAAACGACACCGCCAATGATCTGTACAAAATGTAGCTGGATTCGGATCAGGATAAACTTTAATACCTCTATTAGTTATATAGGAAAGCTGTACACAATCATTTTC
>JAPORL010000246.1:0-1197 GCA_026712605.1 Pseudobdellovibrionaceae bacterium
TAAAAACTTAATCATAAAATGAGATTTAAAAAAGGTATTTTTTACAGAAAAAAGACACTTATTTAAAAAAATTTTTTACATATTTGCTGAAAAGCTATTGATTTGTTTGTTTTATCTAGCCCAAACTTAAACTCTGTCAACTCAAAGGAACTAAAATGGCAGTTTAATTTTATATTTTTTATGGATTCAAAAAAATTTTTGAAGGCAGATTGTTTGCTGATTCTTGACAAGTTTTAGGAGGCTTTGAATAGGCTTCACTACATGATATTTTCGCTGATACATAAGCTTTTCCCGTTGGTATTGGTATAAGTGGCATGCCGTAATAATTGACTTGTTTCCAATCAGCATTGTAGCATTTTTGAATTTTATATTTTATATTGGGATTGATCCAAGGCACATCTTCTTTTTTTACATAAATAAATAAGTTGTGTTCTCTTACTCCGGGGGGATACCAACCTCGTATGTGTTTTGTTTGCCATCGAGAGTACTCTGCCTCTCCACTCAATTTTTTTGCAAACCAACTTTCCTGCTTGGGTATATAAGCTTTCTGTTGACTACTATACTTACAACAAGCCGTAAGATAATGAAGAGCATTCAATTGATCGCAGTTAAGAAAAACATCAATAGATGTATCAGCATGACCTTTAGAAATAAGACTTGGTGTTTTATCTTGGCAGGCTAGAAATATTCCAAAAACAAAAATAAGAATAATTTTTTTTCGCATATTTTCTTATTATCGGAATTTTGAAAAAATTAATTTAGTTTTTTTTGATTGATTTTGAAGAGTAGTTCAAGAAAGAGTTTTAACTTGAATAGATTTATTATTGGAATTAAAATTCAAATAATAAAATAAAAAAGGATCATTCATGGAGCCTAATGAATCTGCAAAAAATAAAGAGCCTATTAGCATGATTTTTGCCGCAATCGGCTGTTTTATAATCTCTTCTGTATTTTTTAAAAATTCAGATTATAAAGAGGCTTTAGAAACTAAGCATTGGAACAAAACAACAGGGATAATCACTCATACGGAGATTCGTGAAAAAAGACAAGGTTTGAATATAAATTTTGTTTCAGCGTATCTTTCCTATAGCTATCAAGTGGCTGGTGTAAGTTATCAAGGGAATGCTTATGTTAGAGGAGATGATAGCATTAATTTTTCTACCAGATCTGAAGCTCAATCTTTTCTTTCACAGTTTC
>JAPORL010000246.1:1207-3495 GCA_026712605.1 Pseudobdellovibrionaceae bacterium
TCTGAAGCTCAAAGCTTTCTTTCACAATTTCCAAAAGGAAAAACAGTTACAGTTTATTATGATTTTCGTCAGCCTCAAATGGCAGTTTTAAAAAAAGGGTTTACTAAATATCATTTTGTTCAACTAATTGGAGCTGGCATCATGGCAGGAGTAGGGCTTATTCTTCTCTTCGTTTTCCTAAAAAGTTGGAATTATCTTCCAAAAAATTGGAATTCAAAAAATAAAATTTAATTTTTTATCGGGCTATTTAAAGAAAAGGCGCATCTGATTGCATTAATTTGCTGACTTGTTAAAATTAATTTATTAGCGCTTGGATGCATAAGGTTTTCTTTATTTTTATGTGTATGTTTTAAACCTAAAGCATGCCCCATTTCATGTAACATTGTTTTTAAAGGCCTTTTATAAATTTCTTCGGCTTTTATATCATAATATTTTTTTATCTCTCTTTCCTCTTTTAACATTCTTTTTTTTAGAGATTGAATGTTTGAACAATCATAACGATTATTTTTATATAATATTGTATGTTTATATTTAACTCTAATATTTAGATTTTCAGTCTTACAACTTTTTTTCAATAAAGCATAGTTATTCTGATTTTTTATTTGAATTTCTTCAGTTATTTTCTTTAATTGTTTTAATTTATCTTTATCCCGATTATCTTGATTATAAACTAGTGGGTTAAATACAATATCAGATTTGTAAATTTCTCCTGTATAGTGATCATAATTTTGCACTTTATTATAAGCTGAATAAATATTATTTTTAGCTTTTTCATGGATTTTTTTCATAGATTCAAAATGCGATTTACTAGTTGAAATATAAATCTTCCCGCCTTTTCCTTTATATTCTTTTAGCTGTTTTATTTCAAACAGTCTTAATCCTATGGAATCAGATAATATTTCATTGGCTTTTTTTGCTATATCAATGAGTTCATTAGATACAAAAAAAGTTTGTTTTTTTCTTGCATGAGCCTTCACAGAACAAAGCTGAGAAAAACCTAAACCTATGCAATTCCATTCAATAGAACTAAAAGGAGAAAAATCACAACCCGATTGTAAAATGCTGTCAATTAATTTACTTTTTTTATCTAGTTTTTTAAGGTAGGCATTAGCTTTTTTTGTCTCTTTATTAATAAGCTTTTGATTTGTATTTAATTTTTCAAGATAGTCTTTAGTTTTTTTTATCTGTTCATTAATAAGTTTTCTATTTTTATTTAGTTTTTTGAAGTAGCTGTTATCTAATTTGAATTTTTCATTATCTAGCTTTTTAAGGTGCTCATTAGCTTTTTTTATTTCTTCATTGATAAGTTTTTCATTTTCATTTATTTTTTTAAGATAGTTGCTAAATCTTTTTCTCTCTTCATTGATAAATTGCTTTATATTTACAAATGGTTCTTTTTTAAAAATTTTATTAAATTTATTTACTATAGTTCTTTTTAAAAAAGGTTTGTTATTATTATCCTTTTGAGAATAAGAATAATTTATTGAAGTAAATAAAAATAAAAAGATGAAAATTTTATTAAAAACAATCACAAGATTTTAATATTTATTTTAAAAAATCGCAGTCTTTTCTACGAGATTATTTTATATTTTTTTATCTGATTCAGCCTTATTACTTACTAACTTCAATAAGAACTTCATTTCTTCTTAAAAAAGGAATTGTCCATGGATGATTATAACCTGCAAATAGGGGATCAGATAAAATTTCATAATTTTTTGATTTTATCCATTCTCTTAGTTTTTCAAGATGTTCATCAAACTTTTTTTCTTCTAGAGAGCCACTGAATTGAATGACAGCAAATCTTTTTTCTTTCATTGTTTTAATGACTACATTTTGATTTTTTGGAGCTGGGGCATTTTCAATAGAGTATTTTTTAGGAAGAACAAAAATCATTTTCCATGTCTCAGGTTTTCTATCAAGTAAAACAGGAGCCGTCATTTGTATTTCTTCTTCTTTTTGATTATCTCCAAAAATATAGCCTCCTAAACGCTTAAATGCAATACCGCTCATTTTGTCAAAATCTGTGTTCTCCACAATTGTTTCTGCAATTGTTAATTGTTTATAGTCGCGAATCTCAAAAATATTATTATCAATTTCTTCGTTTAAGATGACTATGTATTCTGGCTCAGGAGTTCTATCCATACCAAGTATGGAACAACCCACAAGTGGAATAAATAAAAAAAGATAAAAGAACTTAAGCATCTTTTAAATTTTATAACATAGATTTCTTTTTTTATATATAAGTTTTCTTCATTTTAGTTAAAAAATGACTAAGAAGCCTTATTTAA
>JAPORL010000244.1 GCA_026712605.1 Pseudobdellovibrionaceae bacterium
TATAAAATAGGACACAGAAAAGACATTTATAAAGATTAAAAGCAATTTGAAATATCTAGTTTTTTTCAATTTTAACTAAAAAAACAGTATTTTCAGATAACCATTCCATTTTAGATTGCTTTTTTATATACTTTTAATATAAAAAATATATATAGCAAAAGGAGAACCAAAATGAATTTTTTATCATATATACTATTATTCTTTATTACTTTCTTTTACAGTAATTCTTACTCAAATACAAATTTTAAACTAGACGATTTAGTATATTACATAGGCCCTACAAAACAAATTAATATAATAAATAAAGATGATAGAGATAGTTGTAATATTATGATTGGATATCAATTTAAAATAGTAGATTTTAAAAATGGACAAGCAGTAGTTCAGCAAATATACCCCACAGAAACAGGATATCTTTTTTGTGCTGAGGGAGATAGTTATCATGTTTTTGTAGAAGAGCTTTCTGAACATAAACCTTGGTGAACCTGTATTAGAGCTTTATGATTACACTGAAATAAACCCAAGAAAGATCATAAGTATTAAATAGGAAACATATTAGACTATATTTAACCATGACTGTTATACTAAATTTTTCTGTGAGTATAAAGGACTATAATATGATAGAAGGAAGGTAATGTCCAAAAACCATAATCAAACTTATCTGCAGTACTGATAAGCTTTAAAAAAAGGAGGAAAAATGAAATGCTATAAATACCTACTAATTGTAAGTCTTCTCTTGGGCTTTGAAGTTCAAGCAAATCAAGAAATTACAAATAAAAGCAACAAAGACGGCGCTTGGCTAACTTGTGTTAATAAGGAAACTTCTCTTTGCAGGCAAATAAATACTAACTGGATTGTATATATTGAATATAACAATAAAACAAAAATTACTAAATTTTATGATCATTTAGGAGAACTATATCACTGTACAAATAAACCCATTGAAGGAATGCATTGTTTAAATTTTAATGATCAACAATAAACAAAAAGCAGTCAGTTTAAAATAGAGTTCTTAATTTCTAGGTTTATATAAACCAAGACCCTGTGGTTTAGATAAATTCCCTTTAGGACCAAAGTCTTTAGCTTTCGCTTTTAATTCTTCTGTAGAAAATTTCTTTTTTATATTCTCTTTTTGACCGGGAATATTGAGTAAATCTAAGGTTTGTGTTGGAAATGCAAAATCCACTTCAAGCTCTTTAGCTAAGCTTAAAATTTCTAAAAAAATATTTTGTTTTTGTAATAACTCTGTATCCCAATCAGGGACCTTTAAAAAAAAGTTTAATAAGATTTGTAGACTATGGGGACCATAAGCTGAAAAATAACACTGGTAGTAGTCTTTTCTAGTATAAGAATTAGATTGAATAATGTTCTTTAAACCTTCCACAAAAGTCTCAATTTTTTTAGGAGGAGTGTCATAAGTGATATCTAAAGTAACTCTTGTTCGTCTCGCCTTTCTTTTTCCTAAATTATCAATTACAGAATCAGATAACATGGAGTTAGGAACAGTAATTACAGAATCATAAAAGGTTTTTATTTTTGTGGAGCGAAAACCAATATCTTCAACTGTTCCTTCAATCTTATCACATAAAATCCAATCCCCTACTGAAAAAGGTTTATCCAAAATAACAGATAGGCCCCCAAAAAAGTTACTTAAAGTTTCTTTAGCGGCTAAGGCTAAAGCCACTCCTCCAATTCCCAAACCAGCTAACAAAGAGGTTACATTAAATCCGACATTTTGAAGAAAAACTAAAATTAGGATTATAAAAACTAGAGCTTTTATAATTTTTTTAGAATAAGGTAAAATATTTTTTGTAATGGAATCTGTAAATACAGCGCTTTCTTGTTTTTTTAGTCTTTCAGCTATTAGATTTTCTAAAATATCAATAGCATTCCATACTAAAAGAAGAAAGCTAACAACCAAAATAAAACTCAAAGGAGCCGATAAAAAAGGCTCCCATTTTTTACCTTCTTTTGGAATAAACTGAAAACCAATATTACAAATCAACCAAAAAATAAATAAAGTATAGGCTGTTTTATTTTTTTCTATTAAGATATTTTGAATCTTTTCTGGAAAAAAAGAAAAAAGTTTTTTAATGATCAAACTCATAAGGGGTCTTAAATATCTGGAGAAAAAAAGACTCGTTAAAATAACTATCAAAAAAAATAATAAAATATTCATGAACTCATCTCTTAATATGTATTTTATAAATTTAGTATATAATTAAAGTGGGTATAATAAATACTGAATCTATATCCTTATACTTTTTAAAGTTTTCTGATTCACATAAAACCTTTTTGTTTCATCCAATCATCATCCAAAAATTTACTCATATAATTTCTAATTCCGTCTGGAAGTATGATGACACAATTTTGTCCTTTTTTTAGTCTTTTTGCTATTTTTAAGCCAGCAGATATTGCCGATCCACAAGAGCCTCCACATAAAATACCCTCTTTTGAAATAATCTCTCTAGCCCAGTAAAAAGAGTCTTTATCATTAGTTTTAACCCATTCATCTACAAGAGAACGATGCAAGACCTCAGGAATAAAATCATAGCCAATCCCTTCCACTTCATAATTTTTTACAGGCTCTTTTCCTGCTAAAATAGATCCGATCGGATCCACTCCAATAATTTGGCAATGGGGAAGCTGGGGTTTTATTTTTTTCGCCAATCCAGTAAGCGTTCCACCGGTACCCGCCCCTGCTACAATCATGTCTACTTTATTATCTAAATCTTTTAAAATTTCTTCGGCTGTTCCCTCATAGTGAGCCATATAATTATTGGGATTGGAATATTGATCTAAAATATGAGCTTTTGGGATTTCTTTTTGCATTTTTTTAGCGACACTGATGTGACTTTCTGGATCATGAGAGGCCGCTTCTGTAGGGGTACGAATGATTTTAGCCCCTAAAGATTTAAGTGTAACTTCTTTTTCTTTACTCATTTTTTCAGGCATAATAATTATAACTTTATAATTTAAAACCGCTCCTGCTAAAGCTATACCAATGCCTGTATTTCCACTGGTAGGCTCAATAAGAGTGTCCCCGGGTTGAATAAGACCTTGCTCCTGAGCTTTTTTAACCATATTAAATCCTATTCGATCTTTAACAGAGCCTCCCGGATTAAAAAATTCACATTTGACATAAACATTACAGTTTAAACCCTGAGTAATTTTATTAAGTTTCACTAAAGGTGTGTGACCAATAGTTTCTAAAATATTCTGATACAACATATTTTGCTTTTTACTTTATTTTTTCTATCAAAAGCAATAGTTTTTTCTTTATTCTAAACATTAAATCCATTTTATTTTGAAGTTTATGTGAAAAGCTTAATAAGATACAAAGCTAAAAGCGAGTTTGGATTTGAACACACAGCGACCAAAGGTCGCTTTGTGAAAAGAGGTATATCTAAGCTTTTAAGACTTATTTATTCCTATT
>JAPORL010000104.1 GCA_026712605.1 Pseudobdellovibrionaceae bacterium
TTTAAAAGCTCAAAATTTTCATACTTATAATCAAATAAACTTTTTTCTGCTTTTATTTTTATAGTTGGAGGGGGATAAGGTTTTCTATCTAATTGAGTTTTCACCTGATTAAAATGGTTATGATAGATATGAACATCTCCAAAAGTATGAATAAACTCGTCAGGCTCTAAATTACAAACTTGAGCTACCATAAGGGTTAAAAGAGAATAACTAGCAATATTAAAAGGAACACCTAAAAAGGCATCAGCACTTCTTTGGTAAAGCTGACAACTTAAGCGCCCCTTTGCTACATAAAACTGGAAAAAAGCATGACATGGCGGTAAAGCCATTTGATCTATTTCTCCAGGGTTATAAGCTACTACTAAATGCCTTCTGGAATAAGGGTTCTTTTTAATATTTTGAATTAAATGAGCTATTTGGTCTATACTTTCTCCTTGAGGAGTTTTCCAATCTCTCCATTGAGCGCCATAAACCCGCCCTAAATTACCTTGCTCATCAGCCCACTCATTCCAAATTTTTACATTGTTTTCCTGAAGGTATTTTATATTTGTATCTCCTTTTAAAAACCAAATCAGTTCGTGAATGATGGACTTTAAATGAAGCTTTTTTGTTGTTAATAAGGGAAAAGCTTTTTTTAAATTGAAACGGATTTGATAGGCAAAAATGGAGCGCGTCCCTGTGCCTGTTCTATCCGATCGATCCACACCTTTTTTTAAAATTCTATCTAATAAAGAGAGATAGCTAAGCATAGCTTAAGAGTCTAATCTATCAATCAAAAACTCCACAAGACTTGACAGCTTGCTTTAAAAAATACACTTTAAATTATTAAAATAGGCTTTTATTGATAATTAAAATTGAAAATAAAAAGCTAATAATAAGTTAAAAATTACAAATGAGAACAAAAATCTTCGGCTAAATCATAATACTTTGTAGGCTCTGATTTAAATTTAGGAATATAGTCCAAAAAAGGATGATAGGCCGCTAGATCTAAACCCATCTCCTCTCTAAAATGTTCAGGATGAATCAAAAAAGGCGGGTTTAAAAATTTAGTGACTCTGATAGGAATAGCATCCTCAGAAGCGTCTCTTCTTTCATATATTACAATTTGTAATCCCTGCCATTTATCATCTAAATCACAAACTTCTAAAACATGGTCTAAGAAAAATTGATCAGACTCCAAATCTAATTCTACTTGAACGATATGAGTATCAATTATAGAAGATTGTATTAAAATATCTTCTGTGTTGAATTTAGCGACTGTATTTATCTTTTTTGCTAAACCATATTCAATATTATCTTCATTAAATCTAAAAGGGTAAATTTGTAAAAATAAGTCTTCATTTTTTAAAAGCTCTTTAGGACTCTCAATAATATCTAGATGAAAGCAATTATCCTTAGAAGCAGGACGATAAACATAACCTCTAAAAGTGATATCTGAAAAAAGATTACAAGTCATAAAATTTTTACTATCAAAAGGATTAGAGTTATAGCTTTCATCAACTGAAGAAGCTTGAAATAAGCTGATTTTTTGGGCGCAAGACAGCATAACCCCTGTAAAAAATAACAATATTAAAGCTCTCATAATTTTTTTTTCGGATTTTTAAAGCCTAAAATTAAAATTTTAAGCAATTTTTTTCAAAAAAACGATATAAAGTTTGTTTTAAGACAGAATTTGGCAAGATTCCTTTCTATTTGACATTTGTTAAAACTATGAACAGAATTGAAAAAATGAAATATATATCCTTATTGCTCTTAATTATATTTTCTACATCCTGTATTCCTTCTCCCGAAGAAGAATCTGAATTTCCTGGCAACCGTAGGCAAATGAGGGATAAAAAACCCCGCGGACTTATTACTAGCAAAGTGGATGATAAACCAGTTAATAATCTAAAAACTCAGGTCTTAGTTCAAAATACTACTCCTTCTGATCAAAATAAGCCAGAAGGCTTAGATCAAAATACTACCCCTTCTCACACACTAAATACAGAACAAGAAGATACTCCTCTAAGGGAAGATTTTATTTTTCCCTTTAGATTAACCAACAAACATAGCTCTCTTATTTTGAAATCTTCTGATCATGAAAAAATCAGCTTTTCCGTCAAACCAGAAACAGAACCTTTAGCTCTTATTGCAGGATTTGATGGAAAGGTTTCACTTAAAAAAAATAATGGAATAATTTATTTGAGTTTAACTCCTCACAACAATACAACAAATCAGGTATTTTACTTTGAACTCAATGAAAAAGAATCTCTAGTTGAAGTAGAGGACAAAAGCTCAGTCAGTGAGGGACAAGTTTTAATGTTAAGCCCTAAAGCTATCACTTGGTATGTTGAAGAAAACGAACAGATCAGTGTTTTGTGTATTAACACTTCTCAATTAGAAAAAGTTATTGAAGTGGTAAAAGAGCTCCCAAAAACAGAACAATGCTCATAAAATATTTTAAAAAGTATCTTAAATTTTATTACTATTTTAATCTATATAATTAAATAGAGATATTAGTCGTTTTGTGACAAAACACAGACCTGAGTTTTTGAGTCTTATTTATAAATGTTTAAATCTATTCATTAAAAGCTTGTAAGATACAAAGATAAAAACGAGTTCGGATTTGACAACAACGCGACCACAGGTCGCTTTGTGGCAAACCGCAGACCCGAGTTTTTAGCTTTGTATCTTATAAGCTTTTCACAAGAAGCTCAAAAATGAATTTAGATTTGAGCATAATGCACCTACAAGTCGCTTTGTGGCAAAACATATATTTGAGATTTAACACTTTATATCTATGAAATTTTAAATATAAAGATTTATTAAAAATTTTTTACATGTCTATTTAAGTATGTAATTCCTATTTTTTTTTAAATAGACTTAAGTAGTTTTTTGGCAAATTTAAAACCATGTTTTTATGTTCAAAATCTATTTTATGAATATAATGAATTGTAAAAGGCACTAAAATATTATTTTCTTTATCAAAATTTTTATTTTGTGATTCTGAAAGAACTAAAAAATCTTGATATTTATCAGACTTAAACTTTATAATTTTTCCAATATATCTACCTTTTAAAATAAACACATCAAAATCTAAAAACTCTGCTAGATAAATTTCTTCCGTTTTCTGTTTTATAAAATACTGCTTATTTAAGAAAACGGGCTGAGTTTTAAGTTGATCGGCCTCTTGTTTAGTATTACAGGTTTTTAATTTAATAATAAAGCCTTTTTTATGAGCCGAGTAATATTCAATAGAAAAAAGTTTTGAACCAATTTTAACAGAAGAAATAGATGGCCAACTGGCCTTAGGATTAAAAGGTTTAACAAAGATCTCTCCCTTTAAACCATGGGATTTAGAAACATAAGCTAGTTTTAAAAAATGATAATCCAAAGTAAAAACTAACTATTTTCTTCAAGGAGTTGCAATATACA
>JAPORL010000056.1 GCA_026712605.1 Pseudobdellovibrionaceae bacterium
TAAATATCAGGATTAAAACGAGTTCGGCTTTGAGGCACAATAGCGACTGCAAGTCGCTTTGTGGCAAAACGTATGTCCGAGTTTTTAAGCCTGATATTTACAAAATTTTATTAAAATATTTATCAATTTATATACTATAAAAATTTTGAACTTTGTATCTTATAACTTTTAATCTCTTTGTCCAAATTTTAATTTTTTTCTTAAAAGTGAGAAATCATTTTCTTCTTGGTTTTTATGTAAGGATATAAAAGATTTTTTATCTTTTTTTACAGTAACAACACTATAAGCTGATAGCTCTGATTGAGTGAGTCCATCTATTGTTAAATAAGCTTTTGTGTTTTCCAAAACCAAGTAAATTTCAGAGCTGTCAGGTATGACAATAGGTCGATTAGTTAAACTATGAGAACAAATAGGGGTGACAACTAAAGAAGAAACTTTAGGATGAAGAATAGGACCTCCTGCCGCCAGATTATATGCAGTTGATCCAATAGGAGAGGATATAATCACTCCATCAGATTTCAAAGAATAAATATAAACTTTATTTATAAAAATAGATAGATTGATAAGATGATTAAAAGAGCCTCTTTCTATAACGACATCATTTATTGATTGGAAAGAAAGATCAGGTTTTTTTAATTGTTGAGTATTTAGATAGAGTGAATCTTTTTTAAAATCCATTAAGCTTTTATAAAGTTTTGTTTTTAAAAAACGATTTTTTTTAAAGGCTATTTTTTTTTTAAAAAAATTTTCTAATAAGATGATAATATCTTCAGAGGAATGAGGTGTTAAAAAACCTAAAGAACCCATGTTAATACCTAAAATAGGAGTATTGGCTGAATATTTAACGGCTTTTAAATAAGTTCCATCTCCTCCTAATGAAATAATCAGATCAGAGTCTGGGAATTTTTTAGATTCCTTTTGTTCTATTAAAGTAACGGAATAGCTTTTTTTGTTTAAAAAACTTGTTATCTGTTTAATTTTTTTTAGTATTTTATTTTTTTTAGAACGGTAAAAAATAATAACTTTTTTATACTTCATTTTGAAATTTTCTATCTTATTTGTAGTAGAGATGTCAATCTTATTGGATATTTAATAAGTTTTAAATTGAATTAAAAGTCAATAGCTTAGTTTTATTTTATATTTGTTCTATTTAAAAAATTTGTAATTTTGATGGGAGTACAGTAATTTTTAAATTATTGTTGAATAATTTGAATTCTTCTATCTTTTCTAGATTCATCTCTCACTAGCTGTATAAACATTTTTCTTTCAAGACTAGTTTTATCTATTTCTATATTTTGTGATATAAACCCTTTCTTTTTGATAGTGATTAAAGTGTCTGAGTTTAAGTTTAAGTTTAATAAAGTCGGTGTAGATTTTGATATATTTTTATTATTTATATAGATATTGGCATTAGATGGACTTGAACTAATTAAGACTGTTGCTATTTGTTTGGAATCATTTGTAGGTTTTCTTTGGGCCGTTTCAGATACATTTGCAGAATTTGTTGTAGAAATAGGTTGTTTCGGTGATACAGTATTAACACTAGAATCTTTTGTAATTATTTGAGGTTTTGATTCCTCTTTTATAATCCAAAAAACTCCTTTAGTAAAGGCAGATATAATTAGAACAAAAAAACCAAAAAATGCAAGCGCTTTCAGAATTGAATAAGAAGAACCTTGTTCTTTTTCAGCGACGATCTCTTTATTTTGTTCGGCTGTAAGAGAGCTTAAAAGAGGTGTTTTACTGTAACTGCTTTGGTTTTTATTTGCTACTTCTAGTTTTGAATTTATAGTTTTTATTTTATTCGTTTTATTTTGTGTTTTTTTTGTCGTATTTACTTCTTCTAGTGTATACTTTTGAGACTGTCCTTTTTCTAAATCAAGGTCTTTTTGAATTAAAGTTGAACTCTTATCATTTGACATTGTTTCAGATTGATTTGTCATTTGTGTTTGAAAAAATAAAGTCGGATCAGATATCTTATTAGTTTGTATTTTATTTGTAGTTTTTGTTACGCTTTTGGTTAGATTAGCTTGTAAATTTTTAACATTAGTTGAATGCTCTTTTATATCAGGAATATCTAAAATAATAGAGGTACTATCCTTATTTTCAATATTGAGCGCATTCGTATGTTTTTTAAATTCAGTGGCATAAGTTTTAAGTTTTTCTCTTTCTATCATAATATCTTTTCTGTAGATTTCTTTTAGGAATGTAATAAAGTCATAATGAGAATATTCAGGATAATTTTTATTTAGAAATAAATTTAAGTCCTGTTCCATTTTTGCTACCGTAGAATATCTTGAAGCTGGATTTTTACTGAGAGCTTTCATTACAATATCATTTAGTTTAGAGGAAATATTAGGATTTATTTTCATTGCATTTGGAATGTTACAGTTTCTTATTTTTTTTAGTGAGGCAAGCTCATTAGCTGAGGCAAATAACCTTTCATTAGTTAA
Source organism: Pseudobdellovibrionaceae bacterium (assembly GCA_026712605.1). Taxonomy (GTDB): domain Bacteria; phylum Bdellovibrionota; class Bdellovibrionia; order Bdellovibrionales; family UBA1609; genus JACOND01. The sequence continues at coordinate 2,454 of JAPORL010000056.1, forward strand.
AAGCTCCCAAAAAATAATACCTAAGCAAAAAATATCAGATCTTCCATCTAGGGATTGTCCTGTGGCCTGCTCAGGACTCATATAACTAAATTTTCCTTTTAAATGACCGGCCCGTGTTAAATTTGTATCATCAATTTTAGCAATTCCAAAATCAATTAATTTTATTTGTCCGTCAAAAGTTAGCATAATATTTTGAGGGCTCACATCTCGGTGTATAACATTTAAAGGCTGTCCTGTATTTGCGTCTATAGCATTATGAGCATAATTTAACCCAGCGGCGACTTCTTTTATTATATAAATAATATTGGGAATACTAAATTTTATATTATGCGATTTTATTTTTTTAGTGAACTGTCTTAAATTTTTTCCAGAGATATACTCCATTGCCAAAAAAAACTGATTGTTTTCTATTCCAAACTCACGAATAGTTGTGATATTTTTATGCTTTAAATTACATGCCACTTTACCTTCATTTTTGAACATATCTTTAAACTCTTCGTTATCTAAGAATTTAGATAAAGCTCTTTTAATTACAATAAAATGACCAAATCCAGTGGGACTTAATTCTGCCGCCAGTAAGATATCTGCCATACCTCCAGAGGCTATTTTTTTGATGATGGTGTACTTGCCAAATTTTTTAAATTTCATTTTTATCTAAAATTTTATTAAAATCTTAATTTATCTATCGGAATTTTTTATTAGATTCTTAATATTATGAGCTTAAATAATGGATTCTATGTAAAAATTATTTAGTTTTTATTGATTTTTTGAGCTAAACTGTTCAAATAACTATAAAATAGGCGATATCATGCAGACTATTTTGATTACAGGAGGTATAGGATCGGGGAAAAGCTTGGTTATAGATTGGTTAAGGAAGAATTTTCAAGTTGTTTTTCAAGCTGATATTCAAGCTAAAAAACTTTTGCAAAAAGATAGTGTTT
>JAPORL010000132.1:0-2300 GCA_026712605.1 Pseudobdellovibrionaceae bacterium
CATTATAAATTCTTTTTTATATTTAAGAATCTAACTTATTTATTTGTTTAAATATATCTTTGAAAGGAGCGTTAAAATGAACCGTTCAAAAATTTCCATTATAGGGGGAGGATTTGTGGGTTCTACTTGTGCTCAAGGTTTGTTAAATAGAGATTTAGGAGATATTGTTTTATTGGATATTGAGGAGAGTATGGTCCAGGGAAGATCTTTAGATCTACTACAATCCTCTGCTTTAATGACTCCTCGTATTCAGATAAATGGCACAGCGGATTATAAAAATATTCAAGATTCTGATATTGTCGTTATCACAGCTGGTCAGGCCCGTAAACCTGGAATGAGCAGAGATGAACTCCAAAATATAAATGCGAAAATAGTCATCCAGGTCTGTGAGCAAATAAAGAAACAAGCACCTCAGTCTTGTGTGATTGTAGTTACAAACCCTTTAGATGTTATGACTTATGTGGCTTGGAAGACATTGGGTTTTCCTTCTGATCGTGTCATAGGTATGGCTGGAGTTTTAGATAGTGCCCGATTTAAAACTTTTGTGGCACAAGAACTCAATGTCAGTGTTCGAGATGTACAGGCTTTTGTGTTAGGAGGACATGGAGATACAATGGTACTTTTACCTCGCCTTTGTCATGTAGGAGGTATTCCTCTTTCTGAACTTTTGTCTAAAGAGCGCATTGATTCTTTAGTGGAAAGGGCAAAAAAAGGAGGAGCGGAAATAGTGTCTCTACTTAAAACCTCTTCGGCTTATTACGCCCCCGCTTTGAGTGTGGTAGAAATGGTGGAATCCATCTTAAAAGATCAAAAAAGAATCCTTCCTTGTTCCACTTTGTTAAAAGGGGAGTATGGAGTGACAGATTTATTTATGGGGGTGCTTTGCCTTTTAGGAACAAAAGGTGTGGAAAAAATCATGGAATTTTCTATGAGTGTAGAAGAAAAAGCTCAATTTCAAAACTCCGTTTTAGCTGTGAAGAAACAAGTACAACAGCTAAGAGGTTTGGTGTAATTTATTATTGTTAATAATGATTTAAAAAAGGTATTGTTATAAATACATCTCATAGAGATGGGAAGAAGCTATGGAAATTCATGAGTATCAGGCTAAAGCCTTGTTTCAACAATCTGGTATAAAGACTTTAGATTCTCAAGTGGTGGATTCCGCAGAGCAAGCGTTTCATGCGGCAAAATCCATTAAAGCTCAGTCCTGGGTGATTAAAGCTCAAGTTCATGCAGGAGGAAGAGGCTTAGCTGGAGGTATAAAAAAAGCGAGTACAGCTGAAGAAGTGCAACGGGTAACAGCCCAAATGCTGGGTCAAAAGCTCATTACAGCTCAGACAGGAAAAGAAGGAAAAATCATTCGCCGGGTTTTAGTGGAGGAGGCTTGTAAAATTGAAAAGGAGTTTTATTTAGCTTTGCTTTTAGATAGAAATTCTCAAAAAGTAAATTTAATAAGCAGTATAGAAGGAGGGGTCTCTATTGAAGATGTGGCCGAAAAAACTCCTGAAAAAATTTTAAAAATAACATTGGACCCACTCTGTGGACTTTTACCTTTTCATGTGATGGCTATTTTAAAAAACTTTAATCTGCCACTTTCTTTTTTTTCCAAACTAAATTTTTTTCTGAACTCCCTGTATCAGCTCTTGTTGGAAAAGGAAAGTACTTTAATTGAAATAAATCCTTTAGCTCAAACAGCCCAGGGAAAACTGGTGGCCCTGGATGCAAAAATGAGTATAGATGATAATGCTTTATTCAGGCAGGAGGAAATGAAATCACTTATGGATTTAAAAGAGTTACCGGTAGAAGAGCAAAAAGCCCAGGCTTATGGGCTGTCTTTTGTTAAGTTGTCTGGTCATATAGGTTGTTTAGTAAATGGAGCGGGTCTGGCGATGGCTACTATGGATATAGTAAAACTAAAGAAGGGAAAACCAGCTAACTTTTTAGCTGTGGGAGGGGGAGTAGATAGTAAAAAAATAGCTGTCGCTTTCCAAATTTTAAAAGAAGATCCAGATGTGAAAGGAATTTTAGTTAATATTTTTGGTGGTATTGTAAAATGTGATTTAATAGCCGAAGGATTGGTAAAAGCCATTAAGTTACTTCATATTTCCATCCCAGTGGTAGTCAGGTTGGAAGGTACCCATGCAGCTCAAGCTCGTGAAATATTAAATAATTCTGGTTTGGATTTGAACTTTGCTGATAATTTAGAGGAAGCGGCAGAAAAAGTAGTTTCTCTAGTATATGGTTGAGATAAAAAATGAGTATTTTAATTGATAAACATACGAAATTGAGTTGCCCGGGAT
>JAPORL010000132.1:2310-3379 GCA_026712605.1 Pseudobdellovibrionaceae bacterium
CAAGGTACTTTCCACTCTGAAAAGGCTTTGGAATATGGTTTTTTCTTAAAAGGTGGGGTAACTCCTGGAAAAGGAGGAACTCATCATTTAGATTTGCCGGTTTTTGATACGGTTGCGGAAGCGAAAGAAAACACAGGGGCTAACGCCTCTGTCATTTATGTCCCCCCAGCGTTTGCTATGGGTGCTATTATAGAAGCTGTTTCTGCGGAATTAGATTTAGTTGTTTGTATTACAGAAGGAATACCTATTTATGATATGCTGCGAGTAAAGCAGTTTATGAAAGATAAGAAAACACGCTTGATCGGTCCTAATTGTCCTGGAGTGATAAGCCCAGGACAATGTAAAGTGGGTATTATGCCAGCTTATATTCATAAAAAAGGGCCTATAGGTGTTTTGTCCAGGTCGGGCACATTAACTTATGAAGCTGTGTGGCAATTAAGTTCCTTAGGTTTAGGGCAAAGTACTTGTGTGGGAATAGGTGGGGATCCCATTCCTGGAACGGATTTTGTGGAGCTACTGGAGCTTTTTAATCAAGATGAGGAAACTTCTGCAGTTGTGATTATTGGGGAAATAGGAGGAGAAATTGAGGAGAGGGCCGCTGATTATATAAAAAGAGAGTTTAAAAAACCAGTAACCGCTTTTATAGCTGGTTGTTCAGCTCCAGAGGGAAAGCGTATGGGACATGCGGGAGCTATTATCAGTGGAGGAAAAGGGAGTGCTATAGGAAAACTTCAGGCTCTTAAATCAGCCGGGGTTTCTATTGCTGAGTCCCCGGCAGAAATTGGTATTACTCTTAAAAACAGTTTATTAAAAATAAATTAAAAAGCTCTTAACACAGTTCCTTGAGTTCCTCTTTCTTTTTATGTATATCAATCGTAAAAGGAGGAGGTTCAATGGAGATAACTTTTTCTATGATAAAACCAGATGCCACGGCTCGAAATTTAGTGGGAGCTATTATTCAAAAGTTGGAATCAGAAGGGTTAAAATTACATGCTGGGAGATTAACCCGCATAAGTCCCTCTCTTTGTGAAACTTTTTATCAGGATCATAAATCTAAAGTGTTTTTTAA
>JAPORL010000084.1 GCA_026712605.1 Pseudobdellovibrionaceae bacterium
CATAGCGACTTAAAGTCGCTTTGTGGCAAACCGCATGTCTGAGTTTTTAACTTTGTATCTTACAAGCTTTTCACACAAAGCTCAAAAGAGCTTTGATATATCAATTTTCAGAACCATAAAAAAAGGCTTGTTTATTTTTATTTTTTCCTGTTATTAAAAATATCAGTTGTTTAAAGGCTTAAATAAGATTAAAAACTGTCTAAAGTGAGCTCAAATTAAACTGTCGGCTTATTTTATACCTATAGAAAAAGGAGATCATTATGTCACATAAGAGAAAAAAAGTAACTGTAGTGGGTAGTGGCTTTGTAGGATCGAGTTGTGCAACTTGGATTTTAGCAAGAGATTTGGCAGATGTTTCTTTGATTGATATCAATGAAGGTTTAGCTAAAGGAAGAGCTTTAGATTTATTTTCTGCCAGCCCTGCTTTAAATTCAAATATTAATCTTAAGGGAGGTTCAGATTATTCTTTAGCTGAGGATTCTGACGCTGTCGTTATAACGGCTGGTTTAGCTAGAAAACCGGGAATGAGCCGTTCAGATTTGTTATTAAAAAACTCACAGATTATGAAAAGCATTTGTCATCCCTTAAAAGAGATCTGCCCTCAAGCTATCTTTATTATCGTTTCTAACCCTTTGGATGCTATGGTTTCTTTAGCTCATGATATTTTGTCAGTTTCCAGAGAAAAAATTTTAGGAATGGCAGGAGTTTTAGATACAGCCAGATTTAAAGCTTTTGTTGCGGAAAAACTCAATTGTTCTGTAAAAGATATATCTGCTTTGGTTTTAGGAGGACATGGAGATAGCATGTTGCCTTTAATTCGTTACGCCACAGTAGGAGGCGTTCCTTTATCTGTTTTAATGAGTGAGAAGAATCAAGAAGTATTGATAGAGAGAACTAAAAAGGGCGGTGGTGAGATAGTCTCTTTATTAAAAACAGGCTCAGCCCATTATGCGCCAGCTGTAGGAGTGGTTGAAATGTTGGAATCTATTTTAAAAGATCAAAAAAGAATTTTACCTTGCTCGGCTTTACTAAAAGGGGAGTATGGAGAGAAAGATGTTTTTGTTGGTGTTCCTTGTCAATTAGGCGGGAAAGGTCTTGAAAAAGTAGTAGAGATTCCTTTAAATACGGAAGAGCAAAAACTATTTCAAAATTCAGTTCAATCTGTTAAGAGTCTTATAAAAGAAATGAAGGAGTTGTTAAATTAAACATGGATCTTAAGGAGTATCAGGCTAAAGATTTTTTTAAACAGTATTCTATTCCTATTTTAGAATCTAAGTTGGCAAACAGTTCTCAATCCGCTTTTACATCAGCTCTTGATTTGGGAGGCTCTGTTTTTGCTGTTAAGGCTCAGGTTTTAGCAGGAGGAAGAGGTAAGGCCGGAGGCATTAAAATAGTAAAATCTCCAGAAGAAGTAAAAAAGTCAGCTGAGTCTCTATTAGGCTCTTATTTAGTTACAGCTCAAACTTCAGAAAAAGGAGAGCTTGTCTCTCAAGTTTTAATTGAAAAAGGCTGTTCTATAGATAAGGAATATTATTTATCTGTTTTATTGGATCCTAGCTCTTCTCAAATCATTTTTATGGCTTCTCCTGAAGGAGGGATGGATATTGAGGAAGTTAATAAAAAAACTCCAGAAAAAATTTTAAGGCTAAAAATAGATTTAAACTTTGGTTTTGAAATTTGGCAAGCTTGGGAATTGGCTGAATTTTTATCCCTTTCACAAAAACAAGAAGTTCAAAAAATATTTGATTTAGGACAAAAGCTTTATAAATTATTTATAGAAAAAGATGCTGGTTTGATTGAGATTAACCCTTTAGTCAAAACAAAAGAAGGGGATATTATAGCTTTAGATGGAAAGATGAATTTTGATGAAAACGCTTTATACCGTCAAAAAGAATTACAAAAAATCTATGAAAAACAAGAAAGAAGTGAAAGTGAGAGCATGGCTTTAAAGCATGGTTTATCCTTTATTCAACTAAATGGTGATATTGGTTGTATGGTAAATGGGGCGGGTTTGGCCATGTCAACTATGGATATTATTAAGCTTTATGGAGCCGAGCCAGCTAATTTTTTAGATGTAGGCGGAGGAGCTGAAGAAGATAAAGTCAAAAAAGCTTTTGAGATTATTTTAAAATCAGAAAAAGTAAAAAGTATTTTAGTTAATATTTTTGGTGGAATTATGAGATGTGATATTATAGCGGAGGCTTTAATAAAAGCCAGTCGGGAAATAAAAGCAAAAGTTCCAATAGTAGTTCGTTTAGAAGGGACAAATTCTGAAATCGCCAGAAAAAAGCTGAAAAATTCTAGTTTGGATTTTGTTACAGCGGATAATTTAGATCAAGCGGCTCAAAAAGCCGTTGAGCTTTCTAAAAAGGTATAAAAAATGTCTATCTTAGTTGATAAAAATACAAAACTAATTTGTCAGGGCTTTACAGGAAAACATGGCAGTTTTCATAGTGAGCAAGCTTTAAAATACGGCACAAATTTAGTAGCTGGAGTTACTCCGGGAAAGGGGGGAATGACTCATCTAGGAAAACCTGTTTTTAATACAGTGAAACAGGCAGTGAAACAGACAAAAGCCAATGCCAGTATGATCTATGTGCCAGCGCCCTTTGCAGGAAAAGCTATTATTGAAGCTATTTCATCCGAGTTGGAATTGGTTGTTTGTATTACAGAAGGTATTCCCATTTTAGATATGTTAAAAGTAAAGCAAGCTCTTAAAGGAAGTAAAACCCGATTGATAGGTCCGAATTGTCCAGGTGTTATCACACCTGAAGAGTGTAAAATTGGAATTATGCCAGGCTATATTCATAAAAAAGGCTCTGTGGGAATTTTGTCTCGTTCAGGAACTTTAACTTATGAGGCCGTTTGGCAATCAAGTTGTTTTCAATTAGGGCAAAGCTCTTGTGTGGGAGTGGGAGGCGATCCTGTTAAAGGTTCTGATTTTATAGATATTTTAAAATTATTCCAAGAAGATGAAGAAACAAAGGCTTTGATTTTAATAGGTGAAATCGGAGGAGTTATGGAAGAAGAGGCAGCTGATTATATTCAACAAGAATTTAAAAAACCAGTAGTGGCTTTTGTTGCGGGAAAGACAGCTCCTAAAGGGCGTAGGATGGGACATGCAGGAGCTATCATAAGTGGAGGGCGTGGCGATTCTGAAAGTAAAATACGAGCCCTTAAACGAGCAGGATGTCATATCGCGGATAATCCCTCTCAATTAGGCTTTTTTGCAAAGGAAATTATAGAAAATCAAGTTTGAAGTTGTCAATTTTGCTTTAACAGATTAGAGATAAATACAAGGTAATAAAAATGGAAAAAACATTTGTTATGATAAAACCCAATGCTATGAAAAAGCGT
>JAPORL010000077.1 GCA_026712605.1 Pseudobdellovibrionaceae bacterium
ATATTAAATTGATAAGTATTTTATAAAACTTTGTAAATATCAGGTTTAAAAACTCGGACATTCTTTTTTTTTACAAAGCAAGCTGTGGTCGCTTTGTTTTTAAATCTGAACTCCATTTTGAGCTTTGTGTGAAAAGCTTGTAAGATATAAGGCTTAAAAACTCAGACATGCGTTTTGCCACATAGCGACCTTCAGTCGCTATTTGTTCAAATCCGAACTCGTTTTTAACTTTATATCTTACAAGCTTTTCATCAAGATACTATATATATTTAATTATAATAGTTTCCAAAGCTCTACATACCTTTTGCCACAAAGCGACTTTCAGTCGCACTGTGGTCAAATCCGAACTCGTTTTTAGCTTTATATCTTACAAGCTTTTCATCAAGAAACTTAAAAATGTATATAATTCCACTTTTTTTGAATAGATTTTTCTTGTTTTTTTATTTTGTATTTGATATATAAACTTGCCAGAGGGTCAAAAGCCCTCTTTTTTCTTACTTAGATAAGGGTTTTATGGATCTTATAAAAATAAAAGAAATAGCAAAAACGGCCAGCGAGCAAAATAATTGCCGTGTCTATGACATTTTCAAACACAGAGATCGTTTGCAAGTTTTTATTGATAAAAAAAATCAAACTGTCAATTTAAAAGACTGTGAAAATGTATTCCATAGCTTGCGTTTTCTACTCCACTCTGAATTGCCTTACTTGTTAGAAAAAAACCGGCTGGAAGTTTCTAGCCCCGGTATAGAAAAACAATTGAGAGAAAAATGGCATTTTAAAGAATCTATTGGTCAATCCATTAATTTAACTACTAATTACCCTGTAAAATTTAAAAATGAAAATAAAACTTTCCAAACTCGATCTTTTATAGCCGATTTAATTTCAGTCTCTGAGGATACACTTCATCTAAAAAAATCCCAATTAAAATTCTCTATTCCTTTTTCAGAAGTAAAAACAGCAAAATTGATTTTTAATCAGAAAAAACTAACTAAAAAGAGAGGTAAATAATGTCTTTAGATTTTCTATCCAATTTAAGCCAAGTTATTACACAAGTCAGTAAAGATAAAGGTATCAGCCAAGATGCTGTTGTCAATTCTATTGTGCAAGGTGTTTTATCCGCTGTCAGAAAAAAATATGGAACTTACAGAGATATTGAAGTGAAATACAGTGAGGACACAGGAGAGATTGAGCTTTTTGAATTTAAACAAGTCGTATCAGATAAAGAATTTGAAGATGAACTGATAGAAATAAAATTTAGCGAAGCAAAAGAGTTAGATCCTTCTGCTCATATTGGAGATCAAGTGGGAATGAGATTGGAGCTAAAGGATTTAGGTCGTATTGACGCTCAAGCCGCTAAACAAATTATTATTCAAAACCTTCGTAGCATTGAACATGAAATCATCTTTAATGAATTTGAAAAAAGAAAAGGTGAAATTGCAAATGGAATAGTTAGAAGAGTTGATCCGGGAACAATTGTAGTTGATCTAGATAAAACAGAAGCCTACATACCTAGAAAGGAACAAATACCTGGAGAGCAGTATAAATCGGGAGAGCGTATTCAAGGTTATATATTAGAAGTGCGTCAAACAACTAGAGGTCCTCAAATTATTATGTCAAGAGCTCATGAACAGTATCTAATTAAATTGTTTGAAGCAGAAGTCCCTGAAGTCAGTGAAGGAATTGTAAAAATTGTATCAGCGGCAAGAGAACCCGGTCAAAGAGCAAAGATGTCTGTTTACAGCACAGACCCTGCTGTTCATCCTGTAGGCTCTTGTGTAGGAATAAAAGGCAGTCGTATTCAAAATATCACTCAAGAACTGAAAGGAGAAAGAGTAGATGTTATTGTATGGGAAAATGATCCTGTTCAATATATCTGTAATGCTTTAGCTCCTGCTAAAATTTCAAAAATTTTAATGGATGAAGAACAAAAAAACATGCAAATTATTGTGCCAGATGATCAGCTTTCTTTAGCTATTGGAAAAAAAGGACAAAATGTCCGACTAGCTGTTAAACTCACAGGTTGGAATCTAAATTTAGTTTCAGAGGAAGAATCAAAGCAAGCTAAAAAAGAAGCTTTGTTTAATCTTTCTTTAATTCCAGAAATATCAGAAACAAAAGCTCAAAGCTTAGTTCAATACGGATACACCAATATAGAACAAATAGTTCAAGCTAAAGCTGTGGATCTAAAATCTATTCCTGAATTAGAAGACTCTTCTGTTGCAGAAAAACTCATTCAATCCGCCAAAGATTTATTAAAAAAATATGCAGATGAAGGTAAAGAGCTTCCTAAAATGGAAGATGTCAAAGAAGAGAAAAAACCTCTATCCTCCAGCCTCAAAGAACAAGCAGAAGAAATATTAAAAAGAGAGCTTGCTCAATTAGAAGGAGAAAAAGGGGAACAAGAAACTAAAACTACCCAAAACACAAAAACAGATACAGAAAAAGTAAAACAAGAAACTAAAACTACTCAAAACACAAAAACAGATACAGAAAAAGTAAAACAAGAAACTAAAACTACTCAAAACACAAAAACAGATACAGAAAAAGTAAAACAAGAAACTAAAACTACTCAAAACACAAAAACAGATACAGAAAAAGTAAAACAAGATACTCAAACTACTCAAAACACAAAAGTAGATACAGAAACAATAAAACAAAATACTCAAACTACCCAAAATATAAAAAAAGATATGAAAGATAAATCTAAAAATAAGCAGGTTAAAGTTTAAGTAAAGAGGGAAATCATTTCATGAAAGTTTATGAACTGGCAAAAAAATTAGAAGTTACAAGTATCTTCTTAATGAATAAAATTAAAAAGGAGTTAAAGCTTCCTGTAAAAAATCACATGGAGACACTCAGTCCAGAATTTTTAAAAAAAATTGAATCCAGCTTTAAAAAAAGCTCTGCTAAAAAAACTAAAACTAAATCTAAAACTACAAAAACTATTAAAACAAAAACGCTTAAAAAAACAAGTCTCATAAAAAAGAAAAGCATTGTAAAAAAACCCTCTACTAAAAAAACCAGTAGTAAATCAAATGAAACAGAAACTGCAACTCAAACAGCTGTAAAAAGCCAAGCCCCTAAAAGAAAAATTATAATTAGAAGACAATCTGATAAAAAACCAATTGATAAAAAAATTCCTACTAAAAACACCAGTAGTACATCAGACAAAACAGAAACCACATCTCAAACACCTGTAAAAGCTCAATCTGCAAGTGCAAAAAATGTTCGCCTAGATTTAGTATCTGTTAAAAGCACAGATCCTTTAGATGATAGTTTTTGGAGTAAAGAAGAACCAGTACCTGTAAAAAAACAACCTAAAAAACCTATC
>JAPORL010000001.1 GCA_026712605.1 Pseudobdellovibrionaceae bacterium
TTTTTTTTTGACTGATTGATTATGATCTTGAATAGATTTTTGCACTTCGGGATCATTCCAAAGCTCTTCTGCTGTGGGCCATGGTTCTGCTACTGTACCTTTTCCATGAATTACTCTTTCCCAATATGTTGGTTTTTTTTTCTGTTTCTCTTGATTGTTTTTTGTTACTTGCTCTTTATTTTGATTGGACATAGAAGCCTCCAGTTTTATTTTTAATTTATTGAAACAAATAACTTTAGTTCTGATATATTCTATTGCTTAAGAGATTTTGTTTTTAATTTAGTGGATCATATTTTTTATAAAACCTTTTATTTTATCTGCCCTAGAAAAGCAAGGTCAAAAAAAATTAAAATGGTTCTTTATTATAAATTTTATTCACAAATACTCATTATACCTAATTTTAGTATATTATCATTGAAACATAAAGACAATTAAGAAACATAAAGAGAATAAAAGAAGGAAAATAGGCTAAAATCCAGTGTTAAAATAGATGAAAAACCCTGAGAACAGGGGTTAATCAATGGAGGGATGATCCATCTTTCTTAAGATGTTTTATCAAGAAACTGGTCTTTTTCATAAGCAGAAAGAGCATATTTTTTAAGGCTTTCCAGACGCTCTTTATTTTTACCTGTGTTGAAAGTGCTTAAAATATATTGAAATTCATCCTCTGTTAGACCGTAAATATAGGCTACCACAGCGTCTATTTCTCCTTGTATCTTCCAACGCTCTTGCTCATTTTTGACGCCTCCTCTTGGAATGCCTATCTCATCAGCCAACTCGTCAAATTTTTTTCCAATACAAGTGAGTTTTGCCGACCGCTCAACCAATTCTTTAAAGTAATCGTCTTTTTCCGTCAGTCTTGGAATCCTTAAAGAAGTCAAAACATTTTTAGTTACATTACTATCAGAATTTCTTGTTCTCAATAAATAATCAACTATAAAACTATTTAAAATAGCTTGAATATAAAACATATAATAGTTATTTTTAATTAAAACACCTTGCAAATTATCTGCAATAAAATGATTTTTTGGAATAACAGCAGAGATAAGACTTCTTTCATTGGTATTGCTGGCTTGTCGTCTAATAACCAGCCTATAATACTCATAACATTTATTTTTAAAACATAGTTTATTACTTTGAACTTTATTTGAATATTTGCTTATATGATTTTTTATTTCTGAAAGATTATAATTAAATGTATATTGCCAGATAGCTTTTCCTTGATAAAGAGATAAATGGTCTTTAGGCAATGGTTTGTTCCCTTGAATAACAGGTAACCTAGTTGCTTCAAGTTCTCTATAAAAATCAAGATTCCATGATTGCATTACCTGCTGTCCAAGTTGAGGAAATTCTTTTGTTTTTTTTAGTATATCTTTATCTTTTTGATTCTTAAATTCAATAATAGAGTAATCTCTAGGAGAAAGTGTTTTAATTTCCTTTATAGATTGTTTCATTTTTGGGTTTTTAATAAAATCATCAAGGACTTTTAAATCTCTTTCATGGAATTGACAAGGAAATATATCTTGTGGCTTATCTTTTTTTAGATTAAGCAACAGAAACTTAAAACGAGAATCCACTCCTTCAAATATTTTACCTTTCCCATGACTCATTTGATTTTGAAAATCAATTAACCCTTCTATCTTTACTTTTTCAAATAACAATCGTCTTCTCAATCCAATATTACCATCTCCATCACATAATCTTGTGGGTAAAACAATTCCCATAAAACCACATTTATTTAAAAGTTCAAAATTTCTTTCTAAGAAAAGTCTGTAGGTATCCATATCGGCAGAAGACTGTTTTTTTGTTCCGTCTAAATTGATTATTTTTCCAGATTGATATTGATATAACTTTCCAAAATAATCCCTTTGAAATGTATAGACTTCTTCTGTTTTTTTATATTTACTTTTTATTTTTTGATCTTTTAAGAATTTATTTTTTATTTCTTTCATTTTCAAAGATTCAGTTTTATTTTTATAAATTTTTGTATACTCTTTAAAAAATTCCTTATCTTCATTTTTTACATTTTCCCATGGGGGATTTGTGAGTATTATATCAAAGCCTCCTCTATTGATAATTTCATTAAAGGCAAAATCCCAGTGAAATGGATGTAAATTAGTAGAGCCTCCAGAAAAATCTTCTGGTTTAATTGCTCTTTTCTTCCCAAAAACTTTCTTTTTATTTTGTATATCTAAAATGGGATTATACTTTAAGCCTTTATTATTACATTTATCCGCTAAAAGACGATTCAGTTTTAAATTATTGGTTTTCAAAAAATTATTTGTTTCCTTTTTGAGCTTCTTTAGTTTTTCAAAAGATAAAGCTTGATTTTTATATTGATTAACTAGCTTATTGTATTTCGTTTTTATTTGTGAATAGGACTCACCTAAGATAGCAGACCATTCAAGCTGTTTCTCATCTTCTTTTACTTGATTTTCTTCGTTTAAAAAGCCTATAAGAGAGTTCCCATGCATAATGTTAAAATCCATATTAGGAAGAGGCTCTAATTCCTTTTCATTTAAAGCAGAGCTTACAAGGGATAGAAAAAGCCTAAGCTTACAAACCTCTGTCGCCTCTTTCATAATATCCACACCATAAAGGTTTTTTAAAATAATGTTCTTTTTTATACCATAGGAAATGCTTTTATGTTTTTCTTTAAAATCCTTATACCAGCTTTTAAGTTCTCTATCTCCAAGAGTCTCTATTTTTCCAAGAATAGGGCTATAAATATCAATTAGCTCCTTCATAGCTGACACTAGGAAGGCTCCACTGCCCACTGCTGGATCTAAAATTGTCAAATTATTTAAAATACTGTCTTCATTTGTTAAAAGCAGTTTACAGAGATTAACATCTAATTTATGTAATAACTCCTCTATACTTTCAAAGTTATATCCTTTTTGATTCACTTTATCCAAGATACAGTTTTGGATCGTATTTTTACTAAGATATTTTGTGATTTCATCTCTTGTGTAATAAGCTCCAAGGCTTTTTTGTTGCAATTCATTGATATATTTTTCAAAAATATCCCATAACATCTGGACTTATTTCATTACTTCCACCTCTGCTGTCTTGTAGATGCCATTCATAATTTCTAAAGATTGTAAAAGTTTGGTCAAAGGCTTTATCTGGGATTGAAATTGTGTTTTTATATTTCTCTTCAATAGGATGCTCGATAAAAAGACCTCCGTTTAAATATTTAATATTCCCAAGTAATTTTTTAGCTTTCTCGCTTCTCTCAATAGGCTTTCTTGCAAAACCCTCAAAAAAATAAAAGAATTAAAAACTATGAATAA
>JAPORL010000153.1 GCA_026712605.1 Pseudobdellovibrionaceae bacterium
GTCAGGCAAAGAGGAGGAGAGTATCCAATTATTAAGATTTGCAAACCGTGTTCCTTTACAGTTTGATAAAGCTTCTTGCGCCATTACAAAATCTGTAGAATCTGTCAATTGGCGATCTTATGGCTTATCTCAATCTAAAAAATCCCTTCCAAACGGACCCTATGTTTTTGCAGTGTCTGTAACCTCTCCCTTTATTAAGTTTAAAAATGCTTCTAAAGAAACTATTGATGCCAGTGAAGAGCTTGTGGAAGAAATTCGTCTGGCTTTAATGCAAGCAGGACAAAAGTTAAAAAAACATATTCGTAGAGAAAAAAATACAGCTGATCTCTTCAGAAAAAAAGAATACATAGAAAAGTTTGCTCCTATTTTAATTCAAAAAATTAAAGACATTACAGGAGTTAATAAAAAGGAAATTATGAAGGCGGAAAAGGGGCTTTATTCTATTCTTTCAAGAGATACAACTCAAGCAAAGAAGATTTTAGAAGAAGCTCAAAAACAATTAGAAGAGCTAAAAGCTAAAAGAAGATAAGGACTAAAAAAGGAAATCATAAAATGCCAAGTAAGAAATTATTTAAAAATCGTCCAGAAAAAAATATTCAAAAACGATCAAAAGATCTCTGTTTAGATATGCTTAAAAAGCTGAAACAAAAAAAAACACCAGTTCTTCAAGCTGTTAAGTGCTCTTTAGATAACTCCCATTATGATCCTAAAAAAGGCTATTTAATTCCTAAGGGTAAGAAAGTATCTTCTGAACTGAATGTGTCTTCTGTTCAAAAAATTTCAAGGAGTTTATTTTTAATGGATATTTTACTTGGAAATCTTCAATCAGGCTCTGTAAATACAAAAAGAGAGCTTTATTATATTGCTAAGGGTTTAATTAAATCTGATGATTTTTATAAGCCTTTGGATTTTGAAGATCAAAGTGACAGTGATAGTATTATTGATTTTATTTGTGATATGTTTGAAGTGTATAGAGAGGAAATGAATTGTTTTGCTAATGATAGAGGGGGACAGACTTACTCTAAAAATTTAATTGTAACAGAATACTTAGATGATGGTGAAAAAGCCGTAGTGGATTTGAGTCAATTAGGGACAACTCCTTTTCAACCAAAGAATAAACCTCAACAGTTTCAGTTAAAAGCAAAAAAAGGAAAAATTGATTACTGTTTAGTTGTTGAATCAGAGGGCACAGCAAACACTTTAGTTGCAAACGGTATGACAAAAAGAAATAATTGTATTGTTATGGGCGCTCAAGGAGTTCCCAGTAATGCGGTTCGCGGATGGTGTCGGACTATTCAAGATCAATTAAAAATTCCTATTTATTTTTATGGAGATTTAGATGCCTATACCTTACAAAATATTTACCGCACTTTAAAGGCGGGTTCTGCGAGCAGTTTAATAAGAAACAGTGACTTTTCAGCCCCTGATGTGCGTTTTTTAGGATTGCTTCCAGAAGATGTTAAAAATTATGATCTGTATTGTTATGAAGTTTCTGATAAAGATCTGAGTGAAGCCAGAGCTTTAAAAAAAGCTAAAGATGTTTTAAAAAATGATCCTTTTTTTCAAAATAAAAAAAATAAAAAACTAGCTCAAATTTTAAAATGGCTAATTAAAGAAAAAAGTCGTTGTGAACAGCAATCTGTATTTTCCACTAATCCAAAAAATCCTAAAGTTTTAGAAGAATTTTTAATTGAAAAAATTAAATCTGGCTCTTATATTTAAACCTTCTATCTAATTTTATTTGTTTTTTATTTCTAAATATATGTTAGCTTGTTTTTTAGAGAGTATTATTTTATAAATGGAGTTTATTTTATAGGCTGGGTTGGCTCAATTGGTAGAGCAGCTGATTTGTAATCAGCGGGTTGGGGGTTCGAGTCCCTCACCCAGCACCACTTTATTTCTGCTTAGTTGACAAAACTAAAAAACATTCTCACATTATTTTAAAGTTATAAAAAAATCCCTAAAAGAAAAATTTTCATACTTTGGACTTAATAAACAAACAAGTAAGAGGTTTAAAAACTCTTAAAAAAGCACTTTATGGTTTAATTAAATAAAAGTTGAAAAGTCTAAAATTTCTATATGTTATCATTCCAATTGGCATCAGGATCATCCTTCCATATGTCATAATTCTCAAAAAGTTCATTCTTCTCGTCATCCCACAAATGAAAATCAAAATCATCAGAAGGAGGAGACAACCTCAAATTATGAAGAGGATCATATTCATTTTCATTAGTAGAATTATAATCAGTTAATGATTGCTCATTAACTGCAACTGCTTTGTTTTCATTTGCTAATGTCTGTAATCCTATGATGCTGAAAAGGCTTAAAGCAATTAAGATAAATCTGATTTTTTTCATGTCTGTTTTCTCTTTTTCTTTCTTTTTAAGCTCAGTTTCCAAAGGCTAAAGATTTTAACCCCTAACTTAAACTTTATTTCTTTAAATACAAAAATAGCAGAAAGCAATGAGAAAGACAAGATCTTTTTTATGACTATGAAAATTTTTTACATTTCAGCAATAGTTCTCAAAGAAAGATTAAAAAGTCTAACTGTTTTCCTTACAGGTTGATAACTATTCTCCACAAAACACAAGCTGTTCTAAATTAACTTATTAAAGTGCAACATTCTATTAGGCTTGACAAAGCTAAAACATATCCCCACATTATTTTTATGCAACAGCTTATAGAAAAAATGACACAAAAAAGTGTAGAGATATTTCAGTCAGCGGTTTTATCTTCGCAAAGTAATCAGAATCCAAGTATAGAGCCTGTTCATTTACTGAAAGCTATATTAAAATCTAGTGATAATTTAGCTACTCAGATAATAGAAACTCTTAATATAACCAAGCAGGCTTTGATTTCTGAGTTAGAACAGGAGGAAAAGCATTTGCCTAAAGTGACAGGCTCTAGTCAGCCTCCTTATCCTTCTAATGACTTCATTTCTTTAATAAATACAGCTGAAAAAATGGCAAATAAAGAAGGGGATAGTTATATTTCCACAGAGCATTTTATTCTGTCTGTTTTTTCTAATTCCTCTTTTAAAAATCTCAAACAGATTTTTGAAAAAAATAATTTGAATTTAGATAACTTTAAGAAAGCTGTTAATAAGATAAAAGGAGATAAAAAAATAGAAACTAAGAATCCAGAAAATCAATTTCAAGTTTTAGAAAAATACACTCGCGATCTTACCAAATTAGCTGAACAAGGAAAATTAGACCCTGTTATTGGAAGAGATAAGGAAATACGAAGAGTGATACAGGTTTTATCAAGGAGAACTAAAAACAATCCTGTTTTAA
>JAPORL010000055.1 GCA_026712605.1 Pseudobdellovibrionaceae bacterium
GCCTATTTTATGAGTGCTGTGTTTTTTTTGAAAAAACCAAGAGCTATTATCAATAAAAGAATCTAAAAAGCTTGTGCCTTTTATATGTTCAGGTTCTTCAGGAGCAAAGCTTGAAGAAATAGAAGAGGAGTCTTTTTTATCTGTTTCTGGTTGTGTGGATTCTATAGAAGGAATGACTGTTTCAACTTGAGTTGGCTCATCACCTATTTCTTCAGAGTTTTCCTCTAAAAGAGGGCTTAATTCATTTTTTTCTTTTTTGTTAGAATCACTTTCTTCAGCAGAAGATATTTGTCTTAGACCTTCTTTTAAGCTAAAAGAAAAAGAAGGCTCAGTTTCAGTATAGCAAGTATGGGGAAATACTAAAATAATAAGTTTTATAAATAACATAAACAAAAAGACCTAATCATAAAAAACGCATTCTGTCCATATTTTTTTGATATGGGAGCTTTTTTAAGACTCACTTGTTTTTAAAAGTTCAACTGTTTCAATTCGGCTAAAATACTGACTGGGCAGACGACAAAAAAACCAAGACAAAATTAAAGCTCCTGTTAAAATAATGATATAATTAAAGGGCATAAAAACAGCAGGAATAGTCCTATCTTGATACATCTCAGGAAGTAAATTAAAGTGATTATGCTTCAATAAAAAGGTTCCAAAAATTCCTATACTAAATCCTATAACTATACCTAAACTTGATAAGAAAAAACCTATTCTTGTAAAAATTCTAACGATTTCTTTTTGGGAAGAGCCCATAGCTCTTAAAATAGCTATATCTGATTTTTTTTGAGTCATTAATAATAAAAGAGCGGAAGATATTCCTAAACAAGAGATTATAAAAGCCAGTATGAGAAATAAAGTCATTATAAATTTTTCTAGCTTGAGAGCAAAAAATAAATTGGAATTTTGTTCTATCCAAGTTGTTGTTTTATAATTTTTGAAAAGTTGTTGATATTCTTTTGATTTTTCTGGATCTTTCAGCTGTAGCTCTGCTTTATAAGAGACTTTGGAAAAATCTCCAAAATCCATTAAACCTTGTTTGTAATAAATAGAAAAATTATCTTTTAGTTTTTCTGAAGGAGGTAGAATAGCTCTTACTTTAAAAGATTTAATGGGTGGGGGCAGATTAGGTGGCAGTAGTAAGCCTGTCAGAGGTATAAAGCTGATTGTATCATGAATAGACAGTCCTGTTTCCAGTGAAAGTTCGTGGCTTAAAAGGATTTCTTTTTCTAGTTTTCTATTTGGCGCATAGGGAATAGTAGGAGGTATATAGGTATTTTGAAAATCTTCACTATCCTTTAAAGAATTTTCTAGCTCTTTATTCCATTTATCATCAGAATAACCTATCGCAGATACACCCTTAAAACCTTGCTTGCTTTTTAAAATCAACTCTTGAGTTTCAAAAATATGACTGGATTTGATTCGGGCTGATTGCTCTTGAGTTAAATTTGGAAAAAGAAATTTTATTTTTAATCCATCAAGCTTTTTAAAAGAAAAAGGATTTTTATCAAAGTATATTGTTAAATGAGCTTGTTTAGAAAGCAAGCGGGACTTTATCGCTTCTCCAAAGCCTCCCATAATACTTACTATTAAAATTAAAGCGGTAATACTAACAGTTACACCTGCTAGGCAAAGCCATGAAATAATCTTTATAAGTGAGCCTGCTCGCGAAGATAGAAAATAACGGCGAAAAAAATAAAAAGACATTGTGTTTTTTGTAGCATAAAGGTATTTCTTGTATCAAGAAAAGTATGATAGAAAGTTACTAATAGGGGCTGTAGCTCAGCTGGGAGAGCGCGACGCTGGCAGCGTTGAGGTCGCAGGTTCGATCCCTGTCAGCTCCACCAAGTGATTTTAAGCCTGCTTCCTTTCAAATTTATTTTTGAATTTTATGTGAAAATCTTGTAAGATATAAAGCTAAAAACTCAGACATGCGTTTTGCCACAAAGCGACTTTCAGTCGCTATGTGTTCAAATCCGAACTCGTTTTTAGCTTTGTATCTTACAAGATTTTGATTAAGAAAATTAAATAGGAATAAATGATCCTTAAAATTTCATAAAATGTCGGGGTATTTCAAGCCTCAGTGTTGCCGTGGTTATTCAGATAGTTCTCTTTTCACTGGATTTATTTCTGAATATTTCTCAGTATTTCAAAATCGTTATCATATTTTAAATGGAATTATATGGATTTTTAGGCTGATCGGAGGCTGATTTAAGGTGGATAATAGTTTAGTGTAGTAATTTTTTTCATGAAACTTAGCATAAGGGATAGAAAAATCTTCCGTTTTTATAATTTATTGTATAGTTTTAGTGAAATTGTTATTTATAATTTTCTTTAATTATTAATTTTTTGCAGGTTAAATTGAATAAGAGATTATGTGTGAAATTCAAACAATTAAAAAAGAGATTCAAGCCATAAAAACTTTATTTCTTAAAGTAACAGAGATTATTCCCAGTTTTAATGTAACAGACCCTTCTATACTGCCTTATGGATTAAAACCACATACAAGGTCTATTAGTTGGATAGCAGAACAGGTTATAACTCAACAAACAAAATTTCATAACAGCAAGCTTAAGATTCAATCTGTAGATATTGATATGCCAGATACCTGTTTGCACGATTGCGTTATAATAAAAAATAATGAGGAGAAATTTTATGTAAATATCAAAATAACTAATGCAGAAATAAAGGCAAATAAAAATGATATTGCCGCAGTAGAGAAACTTTATATGCAATATAAATCAAACTCTAGCTACCGCCTAAACTACGCTGTCTTCGGTGTCAAATTCAATAATACAGAAGTATCTTTTTGTAAGAATGCGATTCATGTATTTTCTCCTCAATTTCTTCCCATTTATGTTACCTAGGAATGATAAAATTCAATCTTACTATACAGCAGAACCAGAAGAGAGAAGCCGTCGATCTTTTTTAAAACTTTTACAAAAAGAATCCAGGAGTATTGTTTTAAAATGAGCTTACAGATATTTAATGAAGATTTTTTAAGTGGAGTGAATCGACTAGATGATAGATCTATAGATCTTGTAGTAGCTGATCCTCCTTATTCTCTAGGAAAAGATTATGGCAACGATTCAGATAAAAAATCACCAAAAGAATTCTTAAATTGGACGAGAAAGTGGATTACAGCGGTTGAGCCTAAAATCAAAGAGACGGGAAGTTTATATATATATTTACTACCTGGAGATTTGCTCCTGAAATATTTTCTTTTATTAAAACAAAGTTTTTAATGATTAACGAAATCATTTGGGATCGTAAAGTGCCTAGTATGGGTGGATC
>JAPORL010000102.1 GCA_026712605.1 Pseudobdellovibrionaceae bacterium
AAGAAGGTCGGCAAGAAGGTCGGCAAGAAGGTCGGCAAGAAGTTGTTTTAAATATGCTGAAAAAGAATACTGATATTTCTTTTATTTCAGAAGTGACTGGTGTATCAGAAAAAGAGATTAAAAAACTCAAAAACGGATCTTAAGCAACTAGTTTTAAAATCTTTCAAAAGAAATAATACATAGATTTAATACCTTATAGATTTTTTCTCTTTTTTGAGAATTAGGCTTATTTGCCTTTTCTTTTTGAAAAAATTAAATTTACCAAAAGTATCATATAATTATCCACAAAACTACAAATTGTCTACTTTTGCATTAGCTCATTTGACCTCTTTTAGAGATAAGATATAATAGCTTTTATGTTTTGGCTGGGACTTTCTATAGGTTTAATTGCTCTTGTTTTTGTATTCTTATTTTTTTTCTTAAAATTAAAAGATTCGCCTTTAAAACAAGACAATGACTCCTTACAAAAGTTATTAGCAGAAAAGGAAATCTATAGACAAAAAGAGTTAGATTTAGAAAAAAAGCTTTCAAGCTTAGAAAACGAAAATAAAAATCTTCAAGAAAAACTGGAAGACAGAAAACAAAGCTTCCAAGAAGAATTAAGAAATAAAGAAAAACACTACATTGAAAAATTAGCAGAAAGAGAAAAATATTTTAAAGAACAAACGGATAAGTTAAATTTATCTTTTGAAAATTTAGCAAATAAAGTATTTTCAGAAAATACAAAATCTTATAGAGAGGAAACAACTAAAAATCTATCTCAACTTCTTCAGCCTTTTCGTGAAGATATTGAAGGCTTTAAAAAAACAGTTCATGGTTTTGAGAGCAGGGGTAAATTTTTAGAGGAAACTCTAAACACATTTAAAAATATAAATACAGAAATGCGAGACAAAACTAGAAGTTTGGCTCAAGCTTTAAAAGGAGAAACTAAAACTCAGGGTGAGTTTGGAGAGTTTGTTTTAGAAAATATTTTAGAAAAATCAGGTTTAAGAAAAAATGAAGAGTTTTTTACACAAGCTTATCTCAAAGATGAAGAAGGTCAGTCTTTTCGTCCTGATGCTGTTGTAAAATTGCCAGATAATAAGTATATAGTTATAGATTCTAAAGCGCCTTTTAAGTATTATTTAGAGTATAGATCGGCCACAACAGAAAAAGAAAAAGAATCAGCCTTTAAGAATATGTTAAGCTCTGTAGAGTCACATATTAAAGGCTTATCTCCCAAGCAGTATCACTTTTTGCTTTCAGAGAAAAAAGAACTTTCTTTCAAAGATTTAAGGACTCCTGATTTCACATTGATGTTTATAGCTAATGAAGGAATTTTTACATTGATAACACAAGCTAAAGATATCTTTGAAAAAGCATGGAAGCAATCCATTGTTTTAGTTAGCCCCACAACACTGTATGCCACTTTAAGAACTATTGCTTCTATTTGGAAAATAGAAAGACAAAATAAAAATGCAAAGGAGATAGCAAAAGCCAGTGGAGATTTGTATGATAAATTTGTATCTTTTATGGACGATATGGAAAAAATAGGAAGAGGAATCAATACAGCTCAAGAAAGTTATGACAATGCCTTTAAAAAGTTAGAAAAAGGAAGAGGGAACTTAATCGGCAGAGCTGAAAAAATAAAAAAATTAGGAGCTGAAACAAAAAAGAAGTTACCAGACAAATATATTTTAGAGCCTGAAGAAGATTCAGTAATACAATCAAAAATTTAGAAATATATACTTAATTAAGCTTATTTTAAAAAATAACCACTAATTTTTTTAAAATCTCATAGAAATAAAATGAATGGGTTTGGATTTGAATCTTGGATTCAAGAACTTAGCGCAACAGTGTGGTAAAAAAAATAAGACTATTTAAGACATCCTACAGTTTCAACTCAGAGATAACAAGGTTATACAAAATCATTGATGAAAAAAAATTTCTAACTAAAAAATAGCTATAATTTTTGAACTTTTATATCCTAAATTTTCAAATTATATTGAAATTTGATTGACTTTTGTTCAAAAATCAATGAAAATTGAACAAATGGTATACAAAAAACGAGTTATTAACATTCCAGATCATAAAAATATATTTTTATTTGGTGTTAGAGGAAGCGGTAAAACAGCCATGTTAAAAAGGCTTTATCCTTCTGCCCTTTATATTGATTTGTTGGATGAATCTCTTTATCAAAGTTATCTCTCTGATGTGGCTTTATTTTATCAAGAGATTAAGGCTTTTAGAGATGATGCTTTAGTTATTGTTGATGAAATTCAAAGAATGCCTCAGCTTTTAAATGAAGTTCATCGTTTAATTGAATCTTCTAACCGTCGTTTTATTTTGACTGGTTCCAGCGCTAGAAAAATCAAAGCTAAAGGAGTAAATCTTTTAGGTGGGCGCGCTGGGATAAAATATCTTTATCCTTTTATTCCTGAAGAATTAGAAGATGATTTTAAATTAGATCAAGCTTTACAGTATGGTCTACTTCCTATTATATTTTCTTCCTATGATAGAACTGATAAACTAAAAGATTATGTTCTTACTTACCTTAAAGAAGAAATTAAGGCTGAAGCATTAGTTAGAAATTTGCCAAACTTTGTTCGCTTTTTAGAAGTAGCTGGATTATATCATGGAAAAGTTGTTAATATGAGCGCTATTGCAAGAGAAGTTAATATTGACAGACGGTCAGTGAGTGAGTTTTTTTCTATTTTAGAAGATACAATGCTGGGCTTTTTTTTACCAGCTTATTCTTCAAAATTAAAGTTAAGACAACAAAAAAGCAGTAAATTTTATTTTATTGATCCGGGAATTGCTCGGACAGTTAAGAAAAATTTTGGTTCAGTCTCTGTTGAAGAAAAAGAATTTCTTTTTGAAGGCTTAGTTGCTCAAATTTTAAGAGCTCATGGAGATTATTATAATCTTTATGATGGCATTTATTATTGGTCTTCTTTGGAAACTAAACAAACAGAAGTTGATTTCATTTTAAAAAAAGGACAAAATTTAATAGCGATAGAGCTTATGGCTAAAACTCAAATCTCTTCTCAAGATTATAATAAAGGACTAAAAGTTATTGGTAAATTGCCAAATGTAAAAAAAAGAATTCTAGTTTATATGGGTAAAACTATAAGAAAAACGGATGCAGGAATTGATATTTGGCCTTTTGATTTCTTTTGTAAAAACCTAAAAGAAAATTTTGAATCTTCTGTAGTTTATTAAACTAAAAAGCCTAAGCCTATCCAAGTTCTTGAGCTTTATTTATACTTATTTTATTTTCTTTATTAAAAGCTT
>JAPORL010000046.1 GCA_026712605.1 Pseudobdellovibrionaceae bacterium
ATCAAGAGACTTATAAAGTAAGGCTTAAAATTTAATTTTTTTATTGAGAAATTTTTGAAAAAAGCATGAGATTTAAAATTGGAGCTCTCAAATAGAATTAGTCATAAACAGTAGAAAAAAGTTTTTTAATAGAAGAGCCTACAAGAAATAAAATAGGGATAGATGTAAAAAGAAAGACTAAAAAGGCGCTAGTGGGAAGATTTAAAAAGTAAGAGCCTATTAAACCTACAAAGCTTAAAATTAAGCCAAAGATCCAACCAAATATTAAACGATGTAAAAAATTTTGAAAGAAAAAGCCACTTAAAAAAGCTGGTGCGACCAAAAAAGCAAAAACGAGTAAAACACCAACTAAGGAAACAGAACTAGCAATCACAACACTAAAAAGAATGTAAAAAAGCAGATTCCATTTTGAATTGCCAGTTGGATTTAAGGAGCTTTGCCATATGGCTTTATGAAAAACAAAATAACAAAAAGAAACTGCCGTATAAATCAAAAATGTTTTTAAAATATCCCCCCAGTTGATCCATATCAAATGCCCAGTTAAAGTTTGCTTAATATGCTCACCTCCATGGGCGCTTTTATCTAAAAACAGGATAACTAGAACTGAAAAAAAAGCATATACAATCCCTATAAAAGCCTCTTGTGAAATAGCTTTTTTATAAGAAGAGATTAAAGTAAATAAAAGGCTGGCTGTTAAAGCTGAGGACAATACAGCCAAATAAGTTTTTAAAGAATCATGCTCCCAACCCAATAAAAAGGAAACCGCTAAACCAAAAGCCCCCGCTTGAGCTAAAGCCAGATCAACAAAAATAATATTTCTTCTTAAAACATGCAGACCTAAATAGCAGTGTATTCCTGTTAGAATTAAACAAATTAAAATCGTAGGCCCTAAAAATAAAATAAAGTCCATTACTTATTTTACCTGCTTACAGGATTCAATAGCTTGAACAATTTCTTCAATAAGCATGGTATAATTTTTTACTGTCTCTAAAGCCCCCACTTCTACAGCCACAGAATAAACTTGAGCTTTTGTCATATCCTTTACCTTTTTAGTCCATTTTGTTTGATAAAAGCTAGAGTATAAAACACATACAACTTGCTCCTCTTTCATTTTTTTTACAAGCTGTAAAACATGTTTTGAAGAAGGCGGTATCCCTGGTTTTTCTTCAATTAATCCAACAAGTTGTAAATTAAATCGTTCTAAAAAATATTCAAAGCTACTGTGATAGCTAACTATTTTTTTAATCTTGGATTGCTCAATTCTCTGTTTCCATTCTTTTACTTTGTTAAATATGTTTTTTTCAAACTCTTCTTGATTTTTTTTATAAAGCGATTGATTACTGGAATCCATTTCAGACAGTTTATCTGCTATAGCTTTTGAAACTTTAATGGCTTTTATGGGATCTAGCAAAAAATGAGGATTACCTAAAGGGTGAATATCCCCAAAAAAGCGATCCACTTTTGTTTCCACAACAGATAAAGGTTTTATAAAATCGCTCACATCTAAATAAGCTGGTTTTCCTTTTTGAATTTTAGGATTTCTAGAGCCTTTAATAACATTGGGCAACCAGCCCACTTCTAAATCCAAACCATTTAAAACTAGTAAATCTGCTTTATTGGCTTTCAACATATAAGAAGGTTTTGCGGACAAATAATGAGGATCTTGCTTAGCTTTTATTAAAGATTCTATTTTTAATAAATCACCAGCTATTTTTTGGATTAAAGCTTGTAAAGTCTTTGTACTGGTTAAAACAAAAAGTTTTTTTTGAGAAGATGAAATAGTGTTTTTTTCTAAAATCTGACTATCTTCTTGATTGTTAGCAGAAGAGCTTGAATAAGAAGCAAAAGAAGCAACAAATAAAAAACATAAGGTTTTTATCATGCCTTAAACCTTTATTTTTTAATAGAGATGGGCTGGATGAGAGCCTAAACTCATGTTAGTCTGCAAAGCCACTGTATAGCTCCAATCTTTAAATTCTACTTTCATACTATCAAATTGAAGTCTTATAGCGGAATATTCTGTGGGTGTAAAAGCCAACAAAACCGAATATTTTTGACTTTCTGATACTTCTTTAAAACTTGTGAATGAATTAGAAATAAAATCTGCTCTTCCCTCTATCCACCAACTTTTTAAAAAACGATATTGCAGATAGGAATTTACGCCTCCTCTATTAACTCCCTCTCCCATATAATCAGTAGACATCAGTTCTGTTGTCCAATTTAAACTTTTTAAACTATTAAGAGCTTGCCATTTTAAAGTTAAAGCCACATTGTAAATATTTTTCCAATCATCAGCTAGCTCTTCTAATCTTCTAATATAACTTAAGTTAAGCTGTAAGCTGGATTGATCACTTAAATCCCAAAGATTTTTTAAAAACAAAACTCCATGATAGCTTTTTTCTTTAACAGCTTGAATAGCAATTTCTGAATACCAAGGAAGAGGCGCTAAATAAGCTAGAGAAGCTCCGGTTCCATTTAGACCATGAAAACCAAAAAGATGCTGGTTGATGAGTGGAGGATCAATAAAAGGATAGTAATGAGCATGAAGAGTGTTATGACGACCTAAGAAAGTAAAAAACTTTCCTGCTCGCAAAGTAAAATTTGGAATAAACAAACTGTCAATATAGGCTTCTTCTACATTCAACTCAAAAGAAGAGCCATGCTGAGCCAAGCCTATGGAGACATTTCCTTCCCAATAGGGATCAATATTAGACTTAAAATAAAGCTCTATTTCTTGAATTGAAACACCATCTGCTGAAGAGTGTTGATGAGCTTCGTGATTCCCATGAGTATCATGATCCTCATGATTCTCATGATCTTCATGAGATTCTTCTTTTGAATGATTATCTTTAAAAGACTTTTGACCTAATAGCAGAATATTCAAACTAATATCTGGATTTGTTTTTGTGGGAACAGCTAAAGCATAGCTAGAAGTCAGAATAAATAAAAATATCAAACTATAAATTTTCATATTAAATCCTTTCCTTTTTTTGTTTTTAATTTATTTTTTTTATTTTTTACTCTCAAATATAAACAGAAAGTTTATAACAGTTTAAAAACTTAAGCAATAAATAAATTATATAAGCTGAATGTCAAATTGTTTTTCTTATCAGTTCAATGTCTAATCCAAAATCATTAATAGTTATCCTGTTTAGGTTTTTCAGTCTAGCTGTCATTCCTGCGGAAGCAGGAATCTAAAAATCAATCTGGCAGATTGATTTTATCTAAAATCCACTCATTGAAAAGATTCCCGCTTTCGCGGGAAT
>JAPORL010000212.1 GCA_026712605.1 Pseudobdellovibrionaceae bacterium
CGCATGTCTGAGTTTTAAAGCTTATTTATTCCCATTTAAGTTTCTTGGTTAAAAGCTTATAAGATACAAAGCTAAAAGCGAGTTCGGATTTGACAACAACGCGACTGAAAGTCCCTTTGTGGCAAAACGCATGTCTGAGTTTTAAAGCTTATTTATTCCCATTTAAGTTTCTTGGTTAAAAGCTTATAAGATACAAAGCTAAAAGCGAGTTCGGATTTGACAACAACGCGACTGAAAGTCCCTTTGTGGCAAAACGCATGTCTGAGTTTTTAGCTTTGTATCTTATAAGCTTTTAACACAGTAATTTAAAATGAATTTGGACTTGAACACAATAGTGACCTATAAGTCGCTTTGTGGCAAAACGCATGTCCGAGTTTTTAGTTTTATATCTTATAAGCTTTTCATAAAAAATTCATAGAAATCTATTGATTAAAAACATTGGATTTTGACAATATGTAATGCTTAGGTTTATATTTTTAAAAAACTATTTTGAATACTTTTTAATTAAAAGGATAAATTGTGGCTAAATATTCGCATATAGAGATAGAGAAAAAATTTCAAAAAGAATGGGATAAAAAAAAAATTTATGCTTATCAAACTCAATCTAATAAAAAAGATTTTGTGATAGACACCCCTCCCCCAACAGTCTCTGGCTCTTTACATATAGGACATATTTTTAGTTATACACAAACAGATATTATAGCTCGCTTTAAAAGAATGAGCGGTAAAAATGTTTTTTATCCTATGGGTTGGGACGATAATGGTCTTCCTACAGAAAAAAGAGTACAAAGTTTATACGCCATTCAATGTGATCCCACTCTTAATTATGATCCTCATTTTAAAGCTCAAAAAACAACAGAGAAAAAACCTCTTTATAAAGCCATTTCAAGACAAAATTTTTTAGAAATTTGTGAACAGCAAGTGCTAGAAGATGAAATAAAGTACAAAAACTTATGGAAACATATAGCGCTTTCTGTAGATTGGGATCAAAACTACAGAACAATTAGTCCTTACAGCCAAAGCCTAGCCCAGTATTCTTTTATAGATTTGTATAAAAAAAACTTAGTTGAAAATCGCCTATCTCCTGTCCCTTGGGACACTCAATTTCAAACAGCAGTCGCTCAAGCTGATATAGAAGATAGACAAAAACAAACTTTTTATAATGATATTGCTTTTGATATAGAGGGAGGAGGACAACTTGTGATTTCAACCACGAGACCAGAAATGCTTCCGGCCTGTGTCACTATTTGCGCTCACCCCACAGATGACAGATATAAAAAATTTTTTGGAAAACAAGCAATAAGCCCTTTATTTAAAAGAAAAGTTCCTATTTTATCCAGTGAGCATGCCAATCCTGAAAAAGGGACTGGTATTTTAATGATTTGCACCTTTGGAGATATGGAAGATGTCGCTTTTTGTAAAAAACAAAACTTAGCTATTTTACAGATCATAAATGAAAAAGGTTTTTTTATAGATATAGATTTTACCAGCGGTTTATTTAAAAGTGAAAATCCCCTTTTAGCTAAAAAATATTATTCTGAATTAAAAAATTTAAGGGTTCTGCAAGCTAGAAAAAAAATAATAGAGCTTTTAAAACAAAGTAAAAATCTTATAGGTGATCCTAAGCCCCACACACATTATGTGAAATTTTATGAGAAAGGAGATTTTCCTTTAGAAATAATCCCCAAAAGGCAGTGGTATATTAAAATCTTAGATCACAAACAAAAATTGTTAGAGCAAGCTAATCAAATCAAATGGCATCCATCTAGTATGAAAAAGCGATATGAACAATGGGTAGAAGGTTTAAACCAAGATTGGTGCATCTCTAGGCAAAGGCTTTACGGTGTTCCTTTTCCAGTCTGGTATAAAATAGACGATAAAGGAAGCATCCATTACGATCAAGTTTTAATACCTCACAAAATAAATCAAGCTCTTGATCCTTTAAAACAAGCGCCTCCCGATTTTAAAGAAGAACAAAGGAATCAGGCCATGGGTTTTAAAGCGGATTCTGATGTCATGGACACATGGGCAACTTCGTCTCTCACTCCTTTTATCAACAGCCGTTGGATTTTTGATAAGACACAACATGCTCAGTTTTTTCCTGCTGATTTAAGACCTCAAGCTCATGAAATTATAAGAACATGGGCTTTTTACAGTATTGTAAAATCTTACTTTCATGAAAAAAAAGCTCCTTGGAAAAATATTGCAATAAGTGGCTGGGTTATCACTCCAGATAAAATAAAAATGAGTAAATCTAAAGGAAATGCTTTAACTCCAGAAAATTTAATAAAAACTTACTCTGCAGATGCTGTTCGCTATTGGTCGGCAAAAACCAGTTTAGGTCAAGATACAATTTATGATGAAAATCTTTTTAGAACAGGAAAAAGATTAGTTACAAAAATATTTAATGCCAGTCAGTTTGTAAAGTTACAATTAGAAAATAAAAACTGGAAAGGCTTAAAACCTTGTTGTGATAAAATCACAGAAACTATTGATAGAGCTTGGATGAAATCTTTATTAGATATGCAAAAACAAGCTTTAGATAATTTAGAGGAGTATAAACATAAAAAAGCCTTAGAGCTTGTTGAAAAACACTTTTGGCTTTTTTGTGACAATTACTTAGAGCTGACTAAGGCTAGGGTTTATCAATCAAAAGGAAGAAAAGAAGGGCTGTCTGGTCAACAAAGTTTATCAGGGAGTCTTTATTGTTTTTTGCAATTATTAGCTCCTTACATGCCTTATGTCACTGAAGAAATCTGGAAAGATCAATACGATAACAGCTCTAGCTTGCACCAATCTTTATATCCAGATAGAAATTTTTTGATTCAGATGTCTGACAAACTCTCTAAAAAAGTAAATGATAATATTCTCAAAAATCACAAATCCTCAAGTTTAAATTTTGAGACTAGTGATGCTTTTTCTTCTCAAGCAACAAAAGCTCAAAATTTAAAACAGCTTGATACGGACAGTTTATTAGATGAGGCTTTTTTTATTTTAGAAGAAATCAGAAATCAAAAATCTGCTTTAGGAAAAAGTTTAGCAAGTCCTCTAAGTCAATTAAAGATACATGCTACAGCTGAACAAATTTCAAACTTTGATTTGTATAAAGCAGACATAGAGCGAGCCTCACAAGTAGACTCAAAAAATATTATATTAGAGAAAAAACCAAATATACAAAAACCTGTTGTTGCAATTCGTTTAAAAGATATAAAATAAAATCTGAAATTTAGATTTTCAGTATGGGCTGTAGGATTTGA
>JAPORL010000240.1 GCA_026712605.1 Pseudobdellovibrionaceae bacterium
GTTAAACAGGATCAATATATACTGTAAATTATGCTGTTCGAGAGCGGAGTTCAGGATTCTGATCAGCAGGTTTTTATTTTAGTATGATAAACATTATAGCTTTTAGGGTAGAAAGTTTAAAATAAGCTTATATATTTTAAAAGCAGACTTTAAAATTTATTCTTGTTAATATAGTAGAGCCACTTAGGTTTTCAAGTGTCTCAGCTAGACATTTTTACTTGAAAAGCTAAATAGCTTTATTATATAGTACAAAAAACTTAAGGGGATATATGTCGGATTTTATTTTATTAAAAGAATATCAAAAAACAGATTCTACTATTTTGTTAGAGATTCAACTTAATAATCCCTCTAAATTAAATGCTCTTAATTTAGAAATGATTCAAATTTTACACAAAGAGATTAAAAAATGGAAAGATAGAAAAGACCTATCTGTTGTGTTTATTCACGCGACAGGAGAGAGAGCTTTTTGTGCTGGAGGAGATGTTGCTCAACTGTATTCTAAAATTAAAACCAGCAAAGAACAGGGTTTAGATCCGGCCTTATCTACCAGAGATTTTTTTCATACAGAGTATGAAATGGATTATATGTTATCTCAATTTCCTAAACCTATTGTTTTATGGGGGAATGGAATTGTAATGGGAGGAGGAATGGGGCTTTTTATGTCTTCTTCTCATCCTATAGCAACAGAAAGCAGTTTATTTGCTATGCCAGAAGTTAGTATTGGTTTTTTTCCTGATGTGGGAGCTTCTTATTTTTTAAGCCAAATCCCCAACAATTTAGGCTTATATTTAGCTTTAACAGCTTGTCGTTTTAATGCGCGAACCGCTCAGTTTTTAGAAATGACTCCATGGTTTTTTGAAAATGAGAGCAAGCAGAAAGTTTTTGATTTTTTAAAGAACAGTATGTTTAAAGATAGCAGGGATTTTGATATTCAGTTTAAAAATTTTTATAAACCGCCAAATTTTTTATCCACTCAAGACTGTTGGATTAAAGAGAGTGAAAAGGAAATTTTAAAAGCTTTGGAATTTAAAAACTTAAATAGCTTTTACGATTATTTTTCACAAACTGTTTTAGAAGATAAACAGTGGGAGCGAAATCGTAAAAATTTTTTAAAATCCTCTCCTAGTTCTTTAGCTGTTGTTTTTGAGCAACTTAAGAGATCAAAAAGACAAACAAATAGAAAAGCGCTTTTTGAAATGGAATCTGTTATAGCCATGAATATGTCTTGTCGTTCTGATTTTCCAGAAGGAGTTAGGGCTTTACTTATTGATAAAACAAAAAACCCTAAATGGAATCCCAATCATGTAGATAATATAGAACCTGAAGAGATAAAAAAATACTTTATTCCTAAATCAGCTTGGGATTACAAACTAAATTGCTAAAATAAATAAAATTATAACTCAAAGCCGATACCTATGAAGAAAATTTATTGAAAATAGGAAAAATATCTATTAATATTTTGGATAGCCTTCCAAAATATTAATAGATATTTTTGATAAGATCAAATCCAGTCAAATACATCCTGCATTAAAATATTTTAAAGCTCGATTTCCAAAAACAAAGTGTATTCAGTTAAATTTAGAAAATAAAAGGGAATATATCTCAAAAGAAGGTATCAAATCTTTAAGTTGGAAAAGCTTTTTAAACCAATTGATATAAATTTAAACATAAAAGCTTTAACTTATATTGAAGTCAACTAAAGTTATTTTAAACCTAACAATAAAACATAATGAAGAGTGTAAATTTTTCACTATTACTGAACTTCATTGAAAAAATCTGATTTTTAAGATATCAGCTATATTAGTTGTAATTTTTTTAGTTTATATTTTAAATTTTTAAAAATTGAAGTTTTATGGAAAAAAGGTAGACAAAAAATTAATATATCAAATCAACTACAAATGAAAATATTTTTTTTACTGCTAATTTGTTTCTTTATAAGTTTATCTCAGATGTCTTATTCGGTAGATGGGATTTGTCGCGAAGTATTTGTTTATGTAAAAGATGAAATTTATCACAAAGTTTCAAAGGATAAGCTTTTATTTATCAAAAACTATCAGGGTCAAGAAGGTTACCTGCGATTTACAGAAGAGCTCCAAAAAACTAAAGGGATGGACTATGTTTTTAAATTGGTTACCGAGCTTTTAAGTAAAAAAGAGAAGGAAGATTTAGCATGGCAGAAATTTCAAGGAACAACAACAGAATATATAGAATTAATAGCTCAGATTTTAAATGAGAAAGGTGAGATTAGAGCTGAGTATATAGGAATGGATGGGTATGTTAAATTTGCTAAAGAACATTATGAGGGACAGATGCAAAAAGCTCATATGAACATCTCTGCTATTCTTACTAAAAAGCAATTCCAAGTTTTAGCCTGGCAAGCATTTCGAGGAACTGTGAGAGAATATATAGAATTAATAGCTAAGATTTTAAATGAGAAAGGAGAGATTAGAGCTGAGTATATAGGAATGGATGGGTATGTTAAATTTGCTAAAAAACATTATAATGGCCATATGAAAAAAGCTTATATAAATATCTCTGCTATTCTTACTAAAAAGCAACTCCAAATTTTGGCATGGAAACAATTTCAAGGAACTGTGAGAGAATATATAGAATTAATAGCTAAGATTTTAAATGAGAAAGGTGAGATTAGAGCTGAGTATATGGGCATGGAGGGATATATTAAATTTGCTGACGAATATTATAATGGACAGATGCAAAAAGCTTATATGAACATCTCTGCTATTCTTACTAAAAAGCAACTCCAAGTTTTAGGATGGCAACAGTTTCAAGGCACAACAATAGAGTATGGAGAAATAAGAGACGAAATTTTAAATAAAGAAGGAGAAATTAGAGCTGAGTATATAGGCATGGAGGGATATGTTAAATTTGCTGAGGAATATTATAATGGACAGATGCTAAAAGCTTATATGAACATCTCTGCTATTCTTACTAAAAAGCAACTCCAAGTTTTAGGCTGGCAACAGTTTCAAGGAACTGTGAGAGAATATAGAGAATTAATAGCTAAGATTTTAAATGAGAAAGGTGAGATTAGAGCTGAGTATATGGGCATTAAGGGGTACCTTAAAGTTGCTGAGGAATATTATAACGGACAGATGCTAAAAACTTATATAAATATCTCTGCTATTCTTACTAAAAAGCAACTCCAAGTTTCAGGATGGCAAGCATTTCAAGGAGCTGTGAGAGAATATATAGAATTAATAGCTAAGATTTTAAATGAGAAAGGTGAGAT
>JAPORL010000019.1 GCA_026712605.1 Pseudobdellovibrionaceae bacterium
CTAAAATTTCTGATTGATACTCTATAATTGCCATAGCGTAGTCTTTACCAAGATTTTTCACTAAAACCCTAGGCTTTCCATTCGCGCTACCTTTTATTTTATTTTCATTTATTAAGTCTGTATAAAAATCCAAATTTGATATATTAGACATTTTTAACTTATCCAAAGAATCTTTATCTTGAATACCCTTTAAGGTCTCTGTACAGTTATCTTCATCTTGAAAAAAATACTCTATCAGTTGATCCACATTTTCATTTTTTATATAAGTCTCTATCTTTTTCTTTTCATTTAAAAATTTAAAAAAATAATTACTGGTTACAACAGTCATTAAAGAAAACAAAGATATAGCTATCAGCATCTCCAATAAAAAAGATCCTTTTTTAGATCTATAAGCTAAAATTACCTTGTGCATGTCATGTAAATCCTCCACCCTGTTTCAACATTGCAAGAAGCTTCCATCAAAGCTTGCCTCTTTGTAAGGTAATTGCAATCCTTATCCGCGCTCGCTTTTGTCCCAACCGGGTCATCATTTGAAGGTATAATTCCAGAGAAATCCCTTGGTCCCTTTCTTTGTCTGTAGATAAAATCTGATTCTGATCCTTTAGCCAAAAAATCATTTTTTAAAGTTAGCTCACGAACAGAATAAACTTTGTTGGGATGTAGTTCAATATTATAAATATAACGGCAACAAGAAAATTCAAATGTCATGGAAGGGCAATAAACACTTCTAAAAGAAGATTCAAAAGTAGAGCATTCTTGAAATCTTGTAGGATTAGATTCTGGACTTTGGCTTGTTTTTAAATAAACAGGAATATAATAATAGTAATTGTTTTTTGGATCAGTAATATTTTGATTTGTTAAAAGACTTTTTTGAAATTGAATTCGCAAAGTGCCAGCTGAGTAATAATCCGATCCTTCATTTATAAAATAATACGTAGAAGAATTTGTACACTCAGCTAACTTACCTTTTTGATTCTCAAAGTTACTTGTATGACAAGTCAAAAGTTTGATTTTTTTTACTTTGGGCAAATCTTTTTCTTGAAAACCTCTATTAGAATTTGCAGAAAGATTAAAAATTATCTTTCCATTTTGATCTTTGATAATACCTGTTTCCATGCTGTTACCACCATTAAAACTTTTAAGACATGCTCCCTTCTCATAAAGATTCTCTTTTATCTCTCTAACAGCCCGCCCTCTTAAAAGATCTTCTTTGCCAACTGTCTCAAACTGCATGTGAGTATGCACATGTTTACTGAGGTTAAGAGAAATAATTAAAAAAACAAGAGAAATGACTGACACTAAAACAATAGCGTATAAGCCTTGTTGAGATTTTAATATAGGTATTAACTTATGCATTAGATTATAACAGTTTAAAATATTTATTCTATCTTTAAATGGTAACAAATATAAATTATTTTGTCTATGAAAATTTCAATTTACATTCTTTAAGATGTAAATAACAAGCTTTTAGAATATTTCAATAATATAAAAATCCATTTTGAGAAATAAAAATAGAAATGATGATAATTATTCTAGAGCTAAAAAAATGAGAATAAAAAAGAATAAAAACTTATGGTGCTGAAAGACAATTCCCTTTTCTTTTAAAACAAGATGAAAGTTTAAACCAATTTCCCTCATTACATTGAAGCTGAATCATACAAATACAGCAGTTACTGGATGTATCTGTAACATTTATAGTTGTTCCAGATTCCCACAAGCCATCTGCTGAAAGAAGGTCAGGCACTTCTCCTTTATTACGAGAAGTAGTAGTACTTCCATTATAACAACTCTTTTTTTTAATAACTCCTGATGTATCTTTTTCTTCCCATACATAATCTATCTCTACCGTATCAGCTTTACAGGATAAAAAAGGTTTGAAAGAACAGTCGGTGATTTTATTTGTTGAAAGATCTATTTCTGTATAAAGTTTTAGGCTTTTTTTATGTTCTGTAAATGTCTTTAAAGACTGAGATATCATTGTAAAAATAGCATGCTTGTCACTTGCGTTTTCTTTTACCAATGTCATTTCCTTAATAGCTATATTTTTATCAGTATCAGAAGATAAAATATGTCCTGCTACATTACTGGGCGCATATAAAAGCTTGTGATTACCTTTCCTATTCTTTTTTGTAATTTCAGGAATAGAAAGATCATTTTTATCATTTAAAGGGTTAGAGTTTTCATAAGTAGCTACAGTTAGTTTATCACCAATAAAACTATCGCAATTTTCAGAAAGCACATTTTGGATAAATGTAAAATGTCTTTCTGCTGTCATACTATCTGTGATTTCTTGAAAATCTCCCGTATATTGGTAAAACCCCATCAAACCGGATATAAAAAAACCCACTAAAAAAAGAGCAATTAGCACTTCAATTATTTGTTGTCCTTTTTGATTTTTAATATTAATTTTATCCATATCCGTATATTATAAACAAACTCTTGGACTTACAATTGCGTTGTCGTCTTGGCATTTAATTTGAAAATCTTTGAACTGTCTTAAACAACCCCTTTCAGTAATTCTAAAATTTGTGAGTTTTTCATTATTAGAAGAGCTAGCGAAAAATTTATCCTTGCTTAATTTAAGCTCACAATCATCACTAATAGGAGCTACCCTTGCAATCTCATTAGGTCCTCTATAAATGTTTGGTGGCGGGCTAGTATTAGTTTTTCCAAAGCCTATCACATAAAAGGAAGGCTCAAAATAAAAACCGAGTTCATCCAAATCATCAGTATATTCTCCTGTTTTAAAAAAGTAAGCCTGTTCACTTCGGGCTAAGCTAGCCAGTCCTGTTTTAGCCTCTGCAGATTTAGAGCCTTGTTTTAAACTTGTAAAATTAGGGAAAACAACAAGAGCCAATATGCCCATAATAGATATAACAACAAGAAGTTCTATTAAACTAAAAGCTTTCATCATTAGATTATAACCAATTAATTTTGTTTTTTAAAAGATTTTTTTAGTTAAAGTGTTAATTTTATACGAAAATTACTTTTCGTATGGCTGGATTTTTATTAGGAAGTCCTAAAAACAAGACTTATAAATAGCTTAATGTTTAACTACAAGCTTGTTATCTTTAGGTTATTGTCCATCATATAATTTTGAAATTAACAAAAAACTGATAAGATAATAACTAAATAATTTAATAAAAACTATATTTTTCAAATATTATATGTAAAAAATTTTATGAGATATAAGGTTTAAAATGAGTTCGGATTTGAACACATTGCGACTG
>JAPORL010000052.1:0-9179 GCA_026712605.1 Pseudobdellovibrionaceae bacterium
AAAAAAAACCAAACTCAAATAAAGCTCAGAAATACTGAATTTTTAAAAAAAAGAAATTTTTTCCACTGATTTGACAAATCAAGATTAATAAATAAAATTGCAAAATAAAAAAGAGTTATAGTATGAAATTTATTTTTACTTTATTGGCATTATTATATTCATTAGTAGCTTATGGAAATGATTCCATTTCTACAACCAACACTAATATACTTAATACTGATCAAACAACAAATACTAAAGTAGAAATCTCTAGAGATATGGATCCTTTAGAAAATCAGATAATTCCTACCACCAATAATGATGTATATATTACTTATCAAGCAATAAAGGATAAAGTGAAAAGCTCTATAAATAGCTTAGAATATAAATTAGATGTTTTACTAGATCGTATAAAATGGCAAGAAAAAAATAGAATAGAAGACATAGAAAAAGAGATAGACGATTTAGATAGTGGTATAAAATACCTACAAAGGATTATAAATACTGGGGTAAGAAAATTAAGTTATTTATATTATGATTTAAAAAAAATAGAAAAAGAGATACTTGATTTAGAAAATGAGATAGATCCTTTAGTAGAAAATAATAAATATAATTTAGATGATGAGAAGAAAGAAATAAATAATTTAAAGAATAGGGTATCTGATCTTAATAAGAATATAAGTGATTTACAGGCTAGATTAAATGATTCACAGGCTAGATTAGATAATTTGTAGTAAGCTAGTATATGATCTTGAATCAAATTTTTTAGACAAACTGTTTGCTCCATAGCTTTTTGAGAAATATTTTGTAGGGGAGCATAAGGAATTGTTTTTCTATTAAACGAGAAGTTTTTTCTGATAAGGATACAAGGATTTTATATTTTAGAGGTATTTCTTCTGAAAGAGCTTTTAAACCTTTTAAATCTCTAGGTCTTATTTCCTTTCCTGATTTAACTTCAACTGCTAAATTATCTCCAATAACAAAATCTACTTCCTGAT
Source organism: Pseudobdellovibrionaceae bacterium (assembly GCA_026712605.1). Lineage (GTDB taxonomy): Bacteria > Bdellovibrionota > Bdellovibrionia > Bdellovibrionales > UBA1609 > JACOND01. Next base: position 978 of record JAPORL010000052.1, read on the forward strand.
GATTTTTAGATCTCCAAAAACATATTTTTCTTTCATCTTGTGTATATTTTAAATAAGCAAGTATTTCATTAAAAATAAAGTGTTCAAAACGCCGACCAAACTCTGCTGTGCCTTCTATCATATCCCACTGCCCTGTAAGTACATTCTTTACACCTATATCAAAAAAATAAAATTTATTCATGCTAACGGACCTTCTTTTAATTGTTTTTTTATAGGGTGTTAATAAATAACCCAGAAAAGTGTCTTCTAAAAGATGATAATATTCTCTAATAGTATTAGACGAAAGCCCTACATCATGAGCTATATTGCTGTAATTAATAAGCTCTGCGTTTGTTTTTGCCACTACTTCCAAAAAAAGAGAGAAAGCTTGCAAATTTCTTACTAAAGCTTCAGCTTGTATCTCTTCTTTAAGGTAGACACTGGCATAAGACTGTAAAAGAACCTTCGCTCTTTTAGATTGATAAATGGAAGGTAGAGAACCAAATCGCATGATTTTGTATAAATCAAACTTAGGTATTTCAGGACTAACTAATGGAAAAAGCTGTTGATATAAAGCTCTGCCTCCCAATAAATTCGCACTTCCTTTTTTAATTTTTCTAGCACTGCTTCCCGTTAAAATAAATTTAATCTTATGACGCTCCATTAAATATTGAACTTCATCTAAAAGTTTTGGCAATTTTTGAATCTCATCAATTACCACCGGATGTTTTATAGGTTTTTTAGCCATTAACTCCTCTCTTAAAAGATGAGGAGAGCGAAAAAGTTTGAAATACAGATCTGATAAAAGCAAATCATAATAAATAGATTTAGGAAATTTTTTACTTAGCCAATAAGATTTTCCTGTTTGTCTTGGTCCAAAAAGAAATAAACCTTTACAGTCTGATAAATCCAATTTGACAAGTCTTTTAAACTCCATAGCTTTATGATATATCTTTTTTTCTAAAAAAGCTATTAAAAATCAGAAAATCTGAAGTAATACTTCAAAATAAATAGATATTTTTAAGTAATGCTTCAGATTTTCTGTTTTTAGTGTTTTAAGATATAAACCAAGAAAGAAATTAAAATCAAATAAAGCTCAGAAATACTATAAAAAACCCTTAACATATCCAAATTTTTAAAATAGCTTATCTATCTGTTATCTCTTACTTGTCCGTTTTTTTATTTACCTGATCTTATTGTCACCATATTGTTGCGCTGAGTTCTTAAATTCAAGGGTAAATCTCATGTCTAAATTTTTGAGCTTTATTTATAGCTATTTAAGTCTCTTGATTAAAAGCTTGTAAGGGACAAAACTAAAAGCGAGTTCGGATTTGAACTGAATAGCATCCGCAGGATGCTTTGTGGCAAACCGCATGTTTGAGCTTTTAGCTTTGTATCTTATAAGCTTTTCACACAAATTTCAAAATAGGAACTGAATAGCGACTGAAAGTCCTTTTGTAGCAAAAGACATGTCTTAAATTTTTTAGTTTTGTATCTTACAAGCTTTTAATATAAAAAGAGATTAAAATGAATTCAAATCCACTTTCTTTTCATATTCAAATCCATCAAAAGATTATTGATAATCTCAAAGTTTTAGAAAATTGGTTTTTAAAGAAAATAAATTCTCAAAAACTCCCTTTTTATTCTAGTTTTGATATTAGAGATTCCAATTTTAAAATCGCTTGTGTAGATGCCAATTTATTTCCAGCCGGTTTTAATAATATCTGTGAAGAAGATCAAAAAAGAACTTCTTTTTTGATAAAAGACTATTTAAAAAAATACTATCCTTCGGTTAAAAAAATCATGCTTTTAGCCGAAGAGCATACAAGAAATCTCTACTATTGGGACAATATATTTGTAATAAAATCCCTGATTGAAAAGGCTGGAGCTATTGTAACGGTAGGTGTTCCCGGAAAAAAAATCACATCAACTCAAAAAATAACAAGCGCCAGTGGACGAAAAGTTGATCTTAAAATTTTAAATCAATCCAAATCTGATCTCATTATAAGCAATAATGATTTTTCGGTAAAATATGAATTGCCTAAAGATATAGAGTGCGCCCCTCCTTTTTTTATGGGATGGCTCCATCGAAAAAAACATCGCTTTTTTAAGGAATACAATTCACTGACAAAAGAGTTTGCCGAGATTTTAAAAATAGATTCTTGGCATTTCACAATAGAAACCAAACTTTTTTCTCCTTTTGATTTGCAATCTCAAGATAATCTTTCAAAATTAAAATCCGCCTCCCATAAAGTTCTGGAATCTCTAAAAAAAAGCTATCAAAACTTTTCAGTGAAAGAAAAACCTTATCTTTTTCTTAAAAATAATTCAGGAACTTATGGGATGGGTATTATAAATATCCATGAATCTGAAGAATTAAATCATTGGTCTTACAAATCTCGCAAAAAAATGAAAGCCTCTAAAGGAGAAACAAATATTAAAGAGCTTATTATCCAAGAGGGAATTCCAACAGCTCTTTTAAGCAAAGACAATAAAAGCTCAGAACCTGTCATCTATATGATAGGCTCACAAGTTGCTGGCGGTTTTTTAAGAAGTCATAAAACTAAAGGTCATAAAACCAATCTCAATAGCCCTGGGCTTGTTTTTAAGCGGCTTTGTATGAGTGATTTAGAAATAAAAATGAAAGGTTTAGCTATGGAAAATGTCTATAGCTGGCTGGCTAAAATAGGCAGTCTTGCTCTTTTACAAGAGATGAAGAATTACAAAAGTCTTAATTCTTAATCAGTTTTTGAAATCCAAAATAGAATATGTTAAAGTTTCAGCATGCTTTCCAAAATGCCTAAATGGCTTTTTTCAATATTAATATTTGTTGTTATTTTTGGAATGGGTTTAATTATTGGTTTGATATCCTGGAATAGCAATCTTTATGTGTCTTGGATTCCTTCTACAAAAAGAACTTTAGCTATGGCTGGAAATCAAAGTAATTTGTTGAATCTGTCCTCTGATAGTCTTACAGAAGATCCCAGTTCTGTTTTATTTTCTCAATATGAAATTTTTCAAGAAAACAATTTTCTATCTTTTTATCTGGGAAATATTTTAATTCCCGATCCAAAAACACAAACTCATCGTTTTATCTGTGAAGTCTTTCCTATTGTAGAGTTTTCTTTTTCTGCCTTGGGAGTGAATTTAAGTGGAGAAAAAGGTGTAATGCTTGTCCAATCACCTTGCGAAACAGAAGATATAGATTGGATAGGGCCTTTTTGGCTTCCTCAAAACGAAATACTATCTCATCCTGAAAAAAACACTTTTCAAATTGAAGAAAAAGATACTTTCATTCGTTTTTACAATGCTTCTATTGAATTAACTCCCAGCTGGCTTTTAAGCTCAGTGAGATTTTTTGATAAAGAAAAAGAATCTGAGGAGCTTTTAATTAGGCTCAAAGCCAATCAAAAACCTTACTTTGAAATAGATCTTAATCTGACCTACGAATCTTTTAGTGAAAATAATATCTCAGATTAGCAGAAAAGATAAGGGAATCCCTTTCATCCAAAATTTCTGTATAACTTAAAAACTGATAAACTGTTTTTCTATTTTCCGTATGTAGATTCAAATGATACCTAAGATCTACATTTAAACCAAGCGATTCTCCTAAGGCTAAATCGGCGCCTAAAGCAAGCCCTGCATCAAAAGAAAGATACCAGTCTTTGTTAGCCACATCCTTTCTTAAGAGTTCAAGATTAGGATTTATAGTAATGTCTTCAAACTTTACTCCATCTTTTGTAACCACATCCCATTTTCTTGCAATTATAGAACCAGAAATACCAACATAAGGTTTAACTCTACCATTAAAAGGAGTGAGTTTTATAGCCATAGCAAGAGCTGGCTGGTCAACCATTTCACGAAAGTTTGTATAACTCCTCAGAGGAGTTCTTATGTAGTGCTTAGAGTAGTAAGCAGAAAATTCAAAAATCATAAAGCCTTCAGGACTATAAGCCCCAAAAGAAGTAAAAAGCGCTGGATATTCATAGGAATTAATATTACCTACTTGATAATAAGTCACAGCTCCCGCTCCAAAAGAAATAAAAGCTTTTCTTCCAAAAATCCAATTTTGTAAAACTGGTCTTAAAGAAGTTTTACTAGGATAATCAGAAGAAGTAGAAACCGATTCTTTCGTTTTACCTAAAAGCTTATCCACTCTTTTTTGTTCATCTAAAAGTCTTTGTTTTTCTAGCTCTTTTAAAATAGAGTCTTCTGTTTTAATTTCTTGTCTTTCACGAAAACTTCTAAGCTTTTTCGCTTCCGAAGGAACTAAAGCGGGAGCAGAGATAGTTTGTTGATTGTTTGAGGATTCCGTTGAAGATGTAGCTTCATTATTTATAATAACTGTGTTTTTTTCAGTTTTTGCAAAAACACTTAAACAAAAAAGCAAACTAAAAATTGTAATTATTTGAGTTAATAGTTTCATTTTTCCTCCTTACGAGAATTAATCTGCTCAAAATTTAAATAGAAATAAAGTTAAAAGCAAGAAAAAAAGGGCTTTTTACCTATTTCTAAACCTTTTTCTAAAGCTTTTAGACTTAAACTTTCTTAATAAAGACTATTATATTTTTTTTAAATAAATATAAAAAAATCTAATGATTTCAAAGATTAAATAATAAAAGAACTTATAAATAGGCTTTTGTAAAAAAATATTTAGAAAATTACACATAAATTTCCAAAAATCTGATACAATTCTTATATATTATACTTTTACAAAAGCTCTTAAATAAGCAATTCTAAAAGAGTTAATAAAACAAGGAGGCTTAATGAATAATATAAACATTAAAATACATAACTATAAAGAAAATCCCCAGCAGATAAAAGATATCTACAGTAAGCTAGATCATCTACTAAGGCTTATTCCCTATAACTCTCGTGTTAATTTAGATTATATCTATAAAAATAGAGCCTTCCATGGAAAATTAAAAATAGCCTCTTCGGGAAAAAGCTTCATTTCAACAGATGAAGATATCCTTTTAGCTCCCTTGACAGTCTCCTTATGTAAAAAAATTAAAAAACAAATTAAAAGATGGAAAAAAACCAGAACTCTTGATGAGATCACAGGGAATATAAAATTACCTAAACGAAAACAAGAGGATTTGTTAAATTACAAATAAACTAACTAAGCAATTTTATTAAATAAATTTTTCTTTTACTTGATCTTAGCTTTTGCTTAAGGCAAAACTAAAGAATGGATTTAAATGTTATTATATTAGCCGCTGGTCATGGGCAAAGAATGGTCAGCCAACTTCCTAAAGTCTTACATCCTGTAGCCGGACAGCCTATGTTAGCTCGTATATTAAGAGCGGTCAGCGATATTTATCCAAAGCAAATTCGTGTCGTTGTAGGACCAGTAGGAAGTATTGTCAGCGCTGTAGCTGGTAAATTTAAAACTCTTTGCTTTCAGCAAAAAGAAACAAACTGGGGAACCGCCCAAGCCGTTTTAACAGCTAAACCAGAGGAAATTAAAGGAGATGTTCTAATTATCAATGGTGATCATCCTTTGATACAATCCTATAATCTCAGCCAATTTATTAGAAATTATCATAAAATATCAGCCGACTGCGCTGTTGCTAGTTTTAAAAATCCTCATCCTAATGAATATGGTCATTTAATTTTTGAAGGCGAGCAATTGACAGACATAGCTGAAGCCTATGAGGTTGATAAAAGAAAATCAAAAAATGATTATATAAATGCTGGTATTTATATAATAAAAGCAGAGCTTCTTCAAAAACATCTAAAAGAAGTTAAAAAAAATGTAAAAGAAGAATACAATCTAACAGATTTAATTTCTATTCTTCACAAAAAAAATTACAAAGTTAGAGCTATTGAAGTTCCTTGGCATGTCGCCTTTGGAGTCAACAATCAAAAAGAATTAGCTTTTGCCTCTTCTGTTGCTTTTGAAAATAATTGCCATAAACATTTAGATAATGGTGTTGTTATCATGGACATAAAAAACACTTACATTGAAGATGATGTTATTATAGGAAAAGGCTCTCTTTTATATCCCGGTGTTTATTTAAAAGGAAAAACCAAAATAGGCTCTTTTTGCGCTATTGAATCTAATGCTTATATTTTTGACTCTTTAATAAAAAATTATGTCAATATAAAAGCTGGCTCTTATCTTGAAGGAGCTGTTGTAGGTGAAAAATCTATCATTGGACCTTACGCTCATTTAAGACCTGAAACAGTCATAGGAGAAAATTGTCGTATTGGAAATTTTGTAGAAACAAAAAAAATAAACATGAAAAGTCACTCAAAAGCTAGCCACTTAACTTATCTAGGAGATGCAGAAATAGGCAGTAAAGTAAATATTGGATGTGGAACAGTGACTTGTAATTATGGCATAGATAAGAAAAAACGAAAAACAAAAATTGAAGATCAAGCTTTTATCGGAAGCGGATCCCAATTAGTAGCTCCTGTAGAAATTGGAGAGTCTTCAGTAGTAGGAGCTGGCTCTGTAATCACAAAAAATGTTCCTAAAAACAGTTTAGCGATTGAAAGAAATGAACAAAAAATTATCCAAAATTACAATAAAAAAAAGGATAAATAAAAATGTGCGGTATATTTGCCTATTCAGGCTCTCGCAATGTAACTAAAGTTCTAACAAAGGGATTAACAAATTTAGAATATCGTGGTTATGACAGCGCAGGAATAGCTTTTTTCGATAAAAAATCTATTCGCCGTTTTAGAGTTTGTGGTGGAGTTAAAGAGTTACAAAAAAAAACTCTAGCTCTCCATAATAAAGGAGGAATAGGGATGGGGCACACCCGTTGGGCAAGCCATGGCCCCCCTTCTGAAATAAATGCTCACCCTCATCATTCAGATACAATTTATGTAGTGCATAATGGGGTCATAGAAAATGTAGAAGAAATTAAAAAAATTATCTCCTGTGATAAAATTCTATCCGATACAGATACAGAATTGATAGCCCATCTGATCAATCATTTTCATCAATCCGAAAATTTAAGTTTTTTTGAATCTATTTTAAAAAGCGCTGATTTGATGAAAGGCTCCTTTGCTGTTGTTGCCTTAAATGAAAAAAATCCTAAGGAGCTGATCGCTTTCAAATCAGGTCCCCCTCTTATTTTAGCTAAAAAAGAAAATGACTTTTTTATTTCAAGTGATCTGCAGGCCTTAGAAAATGACTCTGAGATTATTTTTTTAGATGAGGAAGAAATTTTACATTTAAAAAATAATCACTTCAAAATTTTTAATTTTAAAGGAAAAAAGTTAAAGCGCAGTTTTAAAAAAATTCCAAAAGACAATATTTCTTTATCTGGGACTTCTAAACAAAATCACCCTCATTTTATGATCAAAGAAATTTTAGAACAACCTCTAGTTTTATCTCAGATTATAGATAAGCATATTAATAAAAAATCTCAAAAAATTAAGTTCAAAATTGCAAAAGGAAATCAGAAAGAATTAAATCAAATTTTGAAAGATACCCCTGAAATTTTAATATTAGGCTGTGGAAGTAGTTATTACTCTGCTTTATTTGCTAAATATTTTTTAGAAGAAAATGCAGGGATAAAAGTCAGTGTTGAAATAGCCAGTGAGTTTATTTATAAAAAATCTGTCATTCTCCCTAATAGCCTAGTTATCTTTGTTTCCCAAAGTGGAGAAACCGCAGATATACTAACAGCCCTTAAACATACAAAAAAGCTCGGATTAAAAAGCTTGTCTTTTTGTAATGTCCAAAACTCCAGTTTAGAAAGAAAAACAGATTTTTCTGTTTTTTTATCAGCGGGCAAAGAAATCGCCGTAGCGAGTACAAAAACTTTTCTTGCTTCTGTATTCTCTTTTTGTTTATTTGCTTTTTTTATTTCTAAATTAAAAAAAACATTAAAAAATGAACAAAAAATTATAGCTGAACTTCTGTCTTTACCTCGTTTGGCGGAAAAAGTATTAAATTGTGATCAGTTTTTTTTAGAAATGAAAGAAAAATTAAAAAGCTTTAAAACCTTTCTTTATTTAGGAAGAGGACCCTATTACCCTATCGCTTTAGAAGGAGCTTTAAAACTAAAAGAGATTGCTTACCTGCATGCCGAAGCCTATCCCTCAGGAGAGATGAAACACGGTCCCTTAGCAATGATAGATAAACAAACGGCTGTTGTCGCTATTTTGCCAATTCATGAAACTTTATATCAAAAAAGTCTAACTAATTTAAGAGAGGCTCAATCCCGAGGAGCTTACTTAATTTCTATAGGAGGAAAAGTCCAA